>NZ_BAAHSH010000021.1:0-3129 GCF_054660755.1 Faecalimonas hominis | reverse complement strand
TGTACCTTCAAAACCACACACAAGAAAAATAACAACCGAATCTAACCTATTCCTGACTGGTTATGCCCTCGACCGATTAGTAACAGTCAGCTCCATGTGTTGCCACACTTCCACCTCTGCCCTATCTACCTCGTCGTCTTCAAGGGGTCTTACTAACTTGACGTTATGGGATATCTCATCTTGAGGGGGGCTTCACGCTTAGATGCCTTCAGCGTTTATCCCTTCCCGGCTTGGCTACTCTGCCATGCTCTTGGTAGAACAACAGATACACCAGCGGCCAGTCCACCCCGGTCCTCTCGTACTAAGGGCAGCTCCTCTCAAATATCCTACGCCCACGCCGGATAGGGACCGAACTGTCTCACGACGTTCTGAACCCAGCTCGCGTACCGCTTTAATGGGCGAACAGCCCAACCCTTGGGACCTACTTCAGCCCCAGGATGCGATGAGCCGACATCGAGGTGCCAAACCACTCCGTCGATGTGAACTCTTGGGAGTGATAAGCCTGTTATCCCCAGGGTAGCTTTTATCCGTTGAGCGATGGCAATCCCACTTTATACCACCGGATCACTAAGTCCTACTTTCGTACCTGCTCCACCCGTCAGTGTCGCAGTCAAGCTCCCTTCTGCCTTTGCACTCTTCGAATGGTTTCCGACCATTCTGAGGGAACCTTTGAGCGCCTCCGATACTCTTTCGGAGGCGACCGCCCCAGTCAAACTCCCCACCTGACATTGTCCCCCGACCTGATTAAGGCCGCTGGTTAGAAATCCAGTACTGCAAGGGTGGTATCCCAACAGCGACTCTGCATCTACTGGCGTAAATGCTTCCTAGTCTCCCACCTATCCTGTACATACAATACCGAATCCCAGTATCAAGCTGGAGTAAAGCTCCATGGGGTCTTTCCGTCCTGGCGCAGGTAACCAGCATCTTCACTGGTATTTCAATTTCACCGGGTGCATTGTTGAGACAGTGCCCAAATCATTACGCCTTTCGTGCGGGTCGGAACTTACCCGACAAGGAATTTCGCTACCTTAGGACCGTTATAGTTACGGCCGCCGTTTACTGGGGCTTAAGTTCAAAGCTTCGCTTGCGCTAACCTCTCCCCTTAACCTTCCAGCACCGGGCAGGCGTCAGCCCATATACTTCACCTTTCGGTTTTGCATAGACCTGTGTTTTTGCTAAACAGTTGCTTGGGCCAATTCTCTGCGGCCATATTTCTATGGCACTCCTTCTCCCGAAGTTACGGAGTCATTTTGCCGAGTTCCTTAACAATGCTTCTCCCGTCGGCCTTAGGATTCTCTCCTCATCCACCTGTGTCGGTTTACGGTACGGGTATGATACAAACAATAGCGGCTTTTCTTGACGCATGGCTCACACACTTCCCTACTTCTTTTCGGTCCGTATCACGTCTTCGGATTGTTCAGCGGATTTGCCTTCTGAACTCCTACCCCGCTTACTCCGGTCTTTCCATTCCCGGATTGTGCTTTCCTTACGTGTCCCCACAGTTCTGTTATATCATAGTACAGGAATTTCAACCTGTTATCCATCGACTACGTCTTTCGACCTCGCCTTAGGCCCCGACTTACCCAGAGCAGATCAGCTTTACTCTGGAAACCTTAGATATTCGGCCGGAAGGATTCTCACCTTCCTCTCGCTACTCATTCCGGCATTCTCTCTTCTTAAAAATCCACTGCTCCTTCCGGTACAGCTTCTTCTCTTTAAGAATGCTCCTCTACCAATTGGCATTCACCAATTCCACGGCTTCGGTAGTGTGTTTCAGCCCCGGACATTTTCGGCGCAGGACCTCTCGACTAGTGAGCTATTACGCACTCTTTGAATGTATGGCTGCTTCTAAGCCAACATCCTAGTTGTCTTCGAAATCCCACATCCTTTTCCACTTAACACACATTTTGGGACCTTAGCCGGTGGTCTGGGCTCTTTCCCTTTCGACTATCCAACTTATCTCGTATAGTCTGACTCCCATACATCATCTACGCGGCATTCGGAGTTTGATATTCTTCGGTAAGCTTTGACGCCCCCTAGGAAATTCAGTGCTCTACCTCCGCAAGACTTGTATGAGGCTAGCCCTAAAGCTATTTCGAGGAGAACCAGCTATCTCCGGGTTCGATTGGAATTTCTCCCCTACCCACACCTCATCGCCACCCTTTTCAACGGATGTGCGTTCGGTCCTCCATTGCCTTTTACGGCAACTTCAACCTGGACATGGGTAGATCACCCGGTTTCGGGTCTACTCCGACTGACTATTTCGCCCTATTAAGACTTGGTTTCCCTTCGGCTCCAGACCTTCAGTCCTTAACCTCGCCAGCCAGCGTAACTCGCCGGACCGTTCTACAAAAAGTACGCGGTTCATCTAATATTGATGTTCCACAGCTTGTAAACATATGGTTTCAGGTTCTCTTTCACTCCCCTCCCGGGGTCCTTTTCACCTTTCCTTCACAGTACTATGCGCTATCGGTCACTAAGGAGTATTTAGCCTTACGGGGTGGTCCCCGCTTATTCCCACAAGGTTTCTCGTGTCTCGTGGTACTCTGGATACTGCCATGCTCGATTGACTTTCATGTACGGGGCTTTCACCCTCTTTGGCAGGCTTTCCCAAAACCTTTCCATTAGTCTCTCTTGTCATTTCCGCAGTCCGAACCCCGACCTGCACGCAGATCGGTTTGGGCTCTTCCGCTTTCGCTCGCCGCTACTCACAGAATCGATGTTTCTTTCTCTTCCTCCGGCTACTTAGATGTTTCAGTTCACCGGGTTCCCCCTGCATGGCTATGGATTCACCATGCAGTGACGGAGGTTTGCTCCGCCGGGTTTCCCCATTCAGATATCTCCGGATCATAGGATATTTGCTCCTCCCCGAAGCTTTTCGCAGCTTATCACGTCTTTCATCGGCTCTTAGTGCCAAGGCATCCACCATACGCTCTTTCTAGCATAACCAACTCGCTTCCGTTCCGGGTAGAACTTCCGCTTCACATATCTAGCGTGATATGTGTTGGTATAGGTTTTGTTTTTTCTCTTCGTTTTCTCGAAGTGTTAATGTTTTTTAACATTACCTCGGATGTCTTATCTCTATTTCTATAAGATATTTCTTTCTTGTATGCAGTTTTCAAGGTACAT
>NZ_BAAHSH010000020.1:0-36709 GCF_054660755.1 Faecalimonas hominis | reverse complement strand
TGGAAGTTGTGCCGTTACACGAAACCGTTTCAAAAGATTTTGACCTCCAGCCTCTGAAGGAAAAGCCACGAAAGCGGAATCTACCATCGCCAAAGCACCCATGGAGAATGTCTACTTTTCTTCAGTTCAAAAATCATAAGATAACAGAAACTATGCTTATATGCTAAAATATGCACCGGGAAATCGGTGCATATCGTACAAAAAATTTAGGACATAATCAAAAATGGTTGACACAAAAAAATTCAGCCTGATTTCTCAGACTGAATTTTCACTCTTTATAAATTACTTATTTTCTTTTTTTAAGTAATAAGGCGATAGCCAATCCCATTCCAGCAACTGTTGCCGTAAGTGGAAGAACCGGAGCTTCATCTCCTGTTTTTACAGGTGTATTTGGTTTGTTTGGTTTTTCCGGTTTCGGTTGTTCTGGTTTTGGTTTTTCCGGAGTAATCGGTTTTACTTTTACAAGCGCTTTTTCCGCTGCATTTAATGCGTCAAGCGCTTTGTCAACCTCATCTTGTGTTGCCTCTCCATCATTTAAAACTGTTTTTGCATTTTCTAATGCCTGTGCGAAGTTTTTCCATGATTCTGCTGTGTAGTCTTTTGCATCGTATTTGCTGTACTTGTCATATGCTGCCTGTAATTTTGATTTATCAACTTTTTCAGGCTGCTGCACCGGAACAAGTGCCTGCTCTGCTTTCTCTAACGCATCATACGCTGCATCTACCTCATCTTGTGTTGCCTTTTTATCATCTAAAACTTTTTTAGCCTCTTTTAATGCTTTTTCAAAGTCTTTCCAAGAGTCTGCCGTAAAGTTATTTTTATCATAACCTTTACATACATCATATAATTCCTGTAATTTTGACTTGTCAACTACTACAACATCACTCTCTGTTGTTGCAGAAACTTCTGCTTTCTCAGATTCGTTTCCTGCTGTATCCACAGCGGCTACTTCAACTTTGTATGTTGTTCCCGCTTGTAATCCTTCAACAGTGTAAGATGTTCCTTCCACTAATTTGTCTGTATTCTGTAATTTACCGTCTACATATACTCTGTATCCTGCTACGTCCACATTGTCAAATGCTTCTGCCCAGTTTACTGTTACGCTAGTCTTTTTCACGTCTGTTACACGCAAATCTGAAGGTTTTGTAGGCGCTTCTTTATCCTCTACTGCAACGTCCTGATATGTGATAATCGGTGTAATATGAACAGATGGTTTTGATGGATTTCCTTCGTTCTTTGCTTCCACTCTGATAAAGTCACCTTTTTTCACTGCAATTCCTTCTTTTGCAGGGAATTCACCTTTTTTCTTGCTTTCAGTTAATTTGCAGTTTTGCTGTTCTTTTCCATTAACAGTTAATGAAACAATAACACTACCGTTTGCATTACCATCTTGTCTTAAATATGGTTCATTTGACTTAATATTAAAGTTTACTACACCGTCTTTTGCCGCGCGGAATGTCATGGCTGTTCCTTCCGCCGTGTTTGTATTAATTGGCGCTGAAATCAAACCGTGTGTTTCATCTCCGTACCCTTCTGTTGTTCCTTGTCCTGCATCTACACCCGGACCATAGTATGTGTCTAATGCCCAGTTTGGCCAACCGTCTTTATCTACAGTTGTCATGTTTGTATATTTGCCACCTTTTTTCATCTGAGCAAACCATACATTACCCTGCTGTTTGTGAACATAGTCTTTTGCCCACTGGTATTCGTTTTTCACTTCAATTTTGTAATTATTTGCTGTTCCATTTTCTGCTGTAATGCGAACAACCATTCCTTCTTTCACTGCTCCAGATTTTACTTCTTTGTCGCCATTCCATACAGATACAGAAGCTGTCTCATGTACTTTTACGTCAGACTTAATTGCACCTACTGTCATTGGGTTCTTTGTTGTAGAAGGCACATAAATTGTCTTTGTTTTTTCTTTTACCATGAAACTTGTTTCTTTTAACTGATTGTCTGCGTTTGCTACGATTGTATAAGCAACTTTATTTGTTCCATCAGAGAGTTCAACTGTCATATTTCCTTTGACAATATCGTTTTCTCCTAAAACTTTACCGTCTGCATTTTTTACAGTAAGAGTTAATCCTGCATCATAGTATACATTTTCTTTTAATTCTTTTACAGTTGTGTTTTTCTCTAAACCACCGATTGTTTTAGCAGCATTGTCTACTGTGTATGCTTCTGAACGCAATACAAGAGAAACAACATCACTTTCTGCTGCTCCGATTTCAGGTACTCCGCCGATTGTCTTTCCGAAGAAGTCATGCTCGATAGCGTATCCGTTTAAGTCTTTAACAATCTTTCCTTTGTTGATTGCCGGAGAGTTCTCAGCAAGTTTGTATCCGTCAAATACTGTTTTTTCATTTGGATTTTCATGTTTTCTTGCCTGTTTATTAGCCGCTGCTGCGTCCGGACCTTTTCCTGCATCTACAAATACTTTTGTTCCCGCATTTACTTTTACTGCATTTGCATCATTCGGATATGTGCTTACATTGTAGTATAAGTTGTTGTCATATTTTTTGTTATTGCTTGGATTCCAGTCTTTTACCTCAACCGGTTTATCGCCTGCAAAGTAGAAAATATTGTTTTCCATATTTACCGGACCTGAGTTTCTGTACCAAAGAGATTTAATTCCTTCTTTAATATAGAAAGTATTGTTGTATACCTGTGTATTTCCTGCATTTCCAGCTGGGTCTAATGGTCCCATTTCCTCATTCTGGCTGATGTTATAACGGAATGTGTTGTTGATAGATTCACCCGCACAGAACATAATTGTACTTGCCGTATTTCCATGGCTATAGTTGTACTGATAATTTGTTCCATCACCAGAGTCAGCGTCCCAAGGCTGTCCGTCGCCGTTACCATTTTTAGCATTTAATGTTTTGAAACATTCATTGTACTGGAATACCGCATTTTTACATTTCCATGGCCAGATACCTGCTGCAACTCGTCCGTTTCCAACCGGAAGTTTTCCAATTTCGTTTCCGTTTGCATCAAGTCTTGGCTGTTCCTTTGAAAAATCTTGGAAATTAATGTGTTTGGAGCCGTTTTCCCCTACATTGTACTGAACCATTGGTCTGTCTAAGTACATTGTTGTAATATGGTCTCCACCTACATTATTTAAGTAGTTGTTTTCAATGACAACGTTTGTAGAACCATATTTTTTGATTACTTCATCACTAATTGTAGCTCCGCCAAATTTATCCCAGTTGTAAGTATATCCGACAGCAATACCCCAACGGTCTACAGTATCTACCTGGCAGTTTCTAATCTGTACGTCGTCGTATCTCGCAATTCCTGTCTCTTTCTCATTTTCCGGTTTTTCTACGATAAAGTAGATACCGCCGTTTGTCATATGTTTGTTGTAAACGTTACCGTCAACATCATGGATATACAGGTCATCTAACACGATGTGGTCTATTGTACCTTTGTTCTGTGCAACACCTGCAACACCTGTTCTGTCCATACAGTATGGGTCATTGTATTCTTTTTCATTATCATTTACTTCATCATCGTTACCACTACGGTCATTTGTAAGTTCAAGACCTCGGATTTCCACATACTCTACATCTTCAAGCAAAATGGAAGAAGATACTGTTCCTTTCCATTTGTGATTTTGGTTATCAAGATGTTTTCCGTAGTTCAATTCCCACTGTCCGTGTCCGTTTGTGTTGATTTTAGGTCTGTCACCTTCTCCATACGCAGAAACTTCAATCGGTGCTTCCTTGCTTCCACTTCCTTTTAAGTGAAGCGCCTGATTTTCAAACACTGAACCTTTCTCAAGTAATACTTTGTCCCCCGGCTGAAGTTTAATCTCATTAATTTTATCCAGCGTTTTGAAAGCGTTGTTTTCAGACAAACCGTTATTGGTGTCTTTTCCATCTGTAGAACTTACATAATATGTTTTTCCTACTGCTTCGTCTTTTGCGTCTACCGTGTATGCAGGCATTGTAGATGCAACTGTTGTTGTGACTAACGCCATAGTTAATACACCGCTCAACCATTTCTTTTTCATTATATTGCTTCCTCCTTAATAAATTTATATATTCTTCAAGGTAAATCGGCTAATTTTCCCCATCTCACCGACAACCTGTGAATTCTTCATCTTCTTCTCAATAATCTCATCATATTTTTTCTCACGAATTTCCTGTTCCACTGAAACTCTGGCTGTTTCTAAATCCAACTCCTCTTCTTCCTCACCATAAGTCCATTTGCGACTATTATAATGTTCCAGCACTTCTTCCTCTGTCAACGTCATACCTTTTCTTTTCTTGTCATTGCAGTATTTTTCTTTTAAAGTGCTCATTTCATATTGAAGATACAATTCAAATGTATACTCTTTTACACCGTATACCACTTCTCCGTTTTTTATCTTCTCTTCCCGTTCTGCATTTTCCGCTTTCCAACGCTTTTCTAAACCTGCAAAACTGCTATCTTTAACGTCACCGTTTTCTTTTGCGACTTCATACACCGCATTAATATATTGCAGACGTTCAATTGTATTCTCTGCTAAAATTTCATATCCGAATTTATCATCATACTTCTTTTCCCAGAAGTCCTCTGTATATTCGCAATCATACTTTTGCTGGATTTCTATCTTCGTATCATACTCTACCGCTTTCATACAGGCGAGATACTCTTCTTTACTCACTTTAGAATCTCCAACACTTAATTCAAACCGATTCATATTTTTATATATTACACTTCCTATGATAAAGAGAAGTACAATCCCTGATACAATTAATATCAGGATATTTTTATTTATTTTACGCTTCTTATTTTTCATGTCATTTCAACCAACTTTCCCCATATCACATTATACCTATTTTTGCTTTTTCCCTCTTGCACATTCTCCTCTTCTTTTCTTCATTTTTTGTATAATTCAGAACTAACTGTTTACTTTCTCTTTTAGCAGACTTATAATATTCTAATCGAATAAGCGCTTTTACGAACCAAAATACAAAGGAGAAATAGTATAATAGTATGAAAAAAAACATTTTATTCAAACACTTGTCCCCGGGGAAAATTTTATTGTTTTTGCTGCTGATTTACATTGCGCTCTTGGTCGTTCCTTATATTTCTCACAAGAAAGTTCCCGACGATTATCAGCAAAACTTCAATCCGAAATCTTTTTACAGTGATACCGCAGGAAACGAAAGAGTTGCTTATATTAACGATAACAATGACGCTCTCCTCTACCGGCTTCATATGATAGAAAACGCGAAGAAAGAAGTGATTTTATCCACTTTCGACTTTAACCCTTCCCAGTCGGGAAAAGATGTTATGTCCGCATTGATTGAAGCGTCAAAGCGCGGCGTTTCCGTCCGCATCATTGTTGACGGCTGCAGTGGATTTCTTGACATGTACGGAAATGACTATTTTCAGGCTCTTGCCTCTTATCCCAACATTTCCATACGCATTTACAATCCAATCAATCTGCTGAAACCTTACGATATGCAGGCGCGTCTTCATGACAAATATGTTATTATCGACAATAAAATGTATCTGCTCGGCGGAAGAAATACGACAAACCTTTTCTTGGGAGACTATTCTTCTTCCAAAAATATTGACAGGGAACTTTTTGTATATAACAGTTCCGAAGCAGATAAAAACTCATCACTTTCACAACTTCGCACATATTTTGAAAGGGTATGGGCATTGTCTGACAGCAAAGAATACACTTGTGAAAAAGTAACTGAAAGTGTGAAGAAGGCGGCAGCGGCATTAGAAAAACGCTCCGACTATTTAAGAAATAAATATGCAGACGCTTACACGGATTGGGATTTTGAAAAATTAACTCTTCAGACTAACAAGGTTTCGCTTTTAACTAACCCGATTGAAACAGAAAACAAAGAACCGCTTCTTTGGTATTCCCTTCAGCAATTAATGCTTGATGCAAAAAATGTTACGATTTACACCCCCTACATTATTTGCGGAAAAGAAATGTATCAGGGACTTGAAGATTTGAAGAAGAAAAACATTCCCGTAGAAATCATCACAAACGATGTTGCCAGCGGTGCAAACCCGTGGGGCTGTACGGATTATCTGAATCAGAAAGAAAAAATTCAGAAAACGGGCGCAAAGGTATATGAGTTTATGGGGAAATATTCCTGCCATACAAAAGCATTTCTTCTTGATGATCGTTTAAGTATTGTCGGTTCTTACAATTTCGATATGAGAAGTACTTATCAGGACACGGAATTGATGCTCGTTGTGGATTGTCCGGAATTAAATTCGATTATCCGACAGGAAGCTGAGCGAGATAAAACTTACAGTAAAACAATGGGAGAAGACGGTGACTATATTTACGGAGAAAATTATGTGGAGAAAGATTTGAGTGTGGGAAAGAAAATTTTCTATGGAATTCTCAGAGTTGTCGTTCTTCCGATAAGAAGATTTTTGTAGAAACTGTGAAACGGGACGTAGTAAAATTGGATTTTGCTACGTCCCGTTTCACGTATACCCCCGTCCCTTTTCCGAAAATGCCCTGTCCCTTTTTAACTATAAATCTATAAATCTATATATCTTCTTCTCCAACCACACAAAAACCTTGGAATATGCTTTAAATCAGAAGAAATTATTCAAGTTATTTATGTTATTTTTAAGCAGAACGGAAAACCTACAGTTTTACAGGCTTTTCCCACTTAATCTAGAAAAGGGACAGGGCTTCCAGAGATTAGGGACACGGTAAATTGTAATTGGGGACGTAGTGATTTATAAAATCACTACGTCCCCAATTAATTATTTCCTCTTCTTAAGTAGAAGTGCTATAACTGCTCCTGCTCCCGCAATTGTTACTGCAAACGGAAGAATCGGTGCTTCATCTCCTGTTTTCACAGGTTTATTAGTTGTATCTGGTTTTGTATTCGGTTTGTTGCTTGGTTTTTGCTGAGGTTTACCATCCGGTTTATCATCTGGTTTATTATCCGGTTTGTTATCAGGATCATTATTCGGTTTTTCCGGTTTGCGTTTCAAGTTTTTAATGGCTGTTTCAATTGCTTCTGCCATTTTATCTACTTCTGCCTGTTTTGTAATATCTAAATCACGGACAACCGCTTTAATCGCTTTTTCCACCTCGCTGAAATCAACATACTCATCTTTATTCAAAGCATCCTCTTTGCTGATTGCTTCATCTACCTTTGTATAATCTGCTTTTTTCAAAACAAGTTTATTCTGAGCATCTGTTAATTCTTTAAGAGCTTCAGCAACTTCTGTCTGAGTAGCAAACATATCATTTAAAATAGTTTCTGCTTTATTTAAAGTTTCTTCGATAGATTCAAAATTAGTATAGTTATTTTTATTCAGACCATTAATTTCATCAACTTTATTCTGTAAATTTGTTTTATCTACATTGTTACAGATTTTTGCTACAACAAATGAATGTTTTGGTAACGTAATACTCTGGTTTTCTTCCAATACCATTTCTGTCTTGGTAATTTTTACATTGTCTGGTTTTTCCAATGAATTTTCGTCTGTAATTGTTTTTGAACTTAATGTCTGTAACTCAACTTTACGTCCTGTTAAGTCGTAGTTCGGTATATTCAAAGTAACTTTTCTGTCATTTTGGCGGTCAACGTTTACCATAGCCACATAAACATTTCCAGAAGCGTCTTTACTTGCAAGAGCAGATAAAGTTTTTACTCCATTGTTCATTGTTGGCACACGATTAAACTGAGCATCTACGATGTTTTCTCCAAATCCTGCATTTAACATTTCAAATACATGAGCCGATGGTGTAGAGAAGAACTTAAATTCTCCTTCTCCTGTTTTTGTATCTGCCCCAGCCTGAGGAACAACCTGAATAACAGCCTGCTGTGTTGGTCCAAGTAAATCTCCCCCATCACTATACCAGTCTGACAAACAGTGTTTCTGAATATAAGGGCTTCCTAAACGCACATATTCCATCAAAACTTTTGCAATGTATACAGCATGAGTTTGTGAGCGAACTTGTGGCTGTGTATTTCTGAAAATACCATATTCACTAATAACCGGCACTTTACCTTTTGGTAACATATTTACATAGTTCTCCACATGATGAATACCATTTGTTTCTGCTTTCTTCATGGCATCATCATAAAATGCTTCAGAAGTATTTCCCTGTACAGTACTTGAATACGGATGTATAGTCATTCCGTCATACCAATCATTTGCATTTAAGTTATTCATACGAGTAATAAAACCTTTGGATTCATAACTTGTATAAACTTTTGCCTCGTGTGATGTACCTTCGATTTCATTGATTTTATCTGTTGTATTTTTAATCGCCTTTGATACATCAATGAATCCATCTCGTTCCACGCTGTATGTAGCATACACATTCTGGTTTGCTTCCGGAATTTTACCGTGTTTTCCGTCACCAAAGCGAATTGCTCCTGTACTGTAATCAACAACACAGTGTTTATCATTTGCTCCCGAATTTGCAAAAGAATCTACAACAGTCCATGGTTGTAAATTTCCATCTACTCCTACAAAGACTTTTACTCCGTCATTTACCGCTTTAAAATCAGGGTCGGCAACAATTTTTCCGTTTTCCATTTTTCCTGGATTTACATTTGCATATCTTAAATATCTAACTAAATTCGGTTTTCCGTCTGTTCTTGATGCAACTTTATTCCAGTTTTCTTCATCAACAGCGTATCTCTGTACAAAATTTGCAGTTCCGCCTTCTGTGTAGGCTTTCTCTGATCCGCCTTCCACATAATCCGTCCAATATCCTTGAGATGTTTTTCCATCATTATCCTTGCCAAATGCCTGCTGCATTTCGTTTCCGATTTCAAAATAACGTACATTGTATGGTTTTTCATGTCCGTTATTCGCACGAACCTTTGCCCAGTCAATCCCACCATTTGGGTTTGTTCCTACTTTAGCGTTTAAGTATTCCACTAAATCAGTTGCATCCATTTTACTTCCACGGCCTAAACTGTATACATATACAATTTCTGAATCTACGTCATCTGCAAAGTCTGCAATTTCTTTAATTCCAAAGTTTGCCTCAATACCTGCTTGGTTTCCTGAATTGTAAAATCCATGAATCTGTTTTTTTCGGCTTTCTTTTGGACCTAAAGTTGTTTTCCAGTTGAATAAGTTTGAAATTGTTCCTCCCGGATAACGAATTGAACCAAATCCTGCATTTTCATATAACTCTTTGAAATCCTCTTTAACTTTCATTGTCTTAGAGTCAAATGTTCCATATCCGTTGAAAGCGTAACGGTGGTTAATACCAAAAATAGATTCCGGCTCAATTGTACGATTTACTTCATCTAAGTTTAATGTTAAACTTACTCGATTTAATTCTTCTGCCTTTTCATTGTATAACGCCTTTGCTTCCTCATCAGTTAAGACTTTATTGTATACACAAAATTCGTCTACATCTCCACGCATTGGATGTGGATCTGTACTTCCCGATGTTTTATGTGCTCCTAATCGCAACGCAAGTTTTTCATTTATTACATTGCTTCCTAAATCCTGTTCACTGTCTTTCTCACCGTTAATATAATATTTAACTTTTTTTGCATTCTGATCAAATGTTACAGTAATATGCTGCCACTGTCCCTTTGCCACAGTTTTTGTAGATGCAACATCCTGGCCGTTAAGATATGTATTATATTTTCCATCACCCTTAAGAGTTAATATAGAACGCCCCTCTCCTTCGTGCTGCAATAATACAGTAGGTTTATTCCCCTCATTTGCTACAACAGATGTATCATAACGATACCACATAGAGAAAGATGTTGAACCGCTTCCCGTATTAATATAATCATTTAATCTCAAATAATTATCTGTTCCGGCTCCGAAACGAAGAACCTTTCCGAAAACTGCATCTCCACTTTCTACTATTTCCACTTTTCCATGTAATGTTGCAGTTGTCTTATCTCCTTCGCTACTTTTCAGTGAGTCAAAGTTCCAATAATCTTTTAATCCATTTGTCAAATCCATTCTTTCAGGATTTTTTGCATATGCCGGCAATGCGCTTGGGATAATCATCCCAAACGCAAGTGCTGAGCATAATAATGTTTTTAACGCTCTACTTTTCATTTTTTCTCCTCAAACTATCTTCTCTTCTTAAACAGAAGTGCTATTGCCGCTCCAAGTCCTGCAATTGTTGCTGTCAATGGTAGAATTGGCGCTTCATCTCCTGTTTTTACAGGTTTATTTGGTTTTGTATTCGGTTTCTGATTTGGTTTATTATCAGGTGTTTCCGGTTTTTGTGGTTCTTGTGGATCTTGTGGTTCTTCTGTATCTGCTTTTACAAGTTGAGCCTGTGCGTCTTTTAACGCATTTAATGCATCTGCAATTTCTTTTTCTGTTGCATTTTCATTAAGATATACTTCCTGTGCGTCTTTTAATGCATCTGCAAATACTTTCCAACTATCCGCTGTGTAGTCTTTTTCTTCCAGTTTTCCTGCTGCTGCTAAAGCATCACTTAAAGCATCTTTTGAAGGTTTTTCCGGTTTTTGTTCTTCTACCTTTTCAAAGTTTGCAGTTAAAACCACTTTTTCTGTTACTTCAAATGTGTACGCTGCATCTGTGCTTACTTCCGCTCCGTTTACTGTCCAATTTACAAATTTGTATCCTTCTTTTGCTTCTGCTGTTACAGTTACATTTTCGCCTTTGTTAAATTCTCCGCCTCCGGAAACTGTTCCCATTGCTTCATCTGATGACTGTACTGTTACTGTATATTTTTCTACAGGATCAACAGGCGCATCTGTTTTTTCAAACTTTGCTGTCAAAGCAGTGTTTCCGGTTACTTTGAATGTATATTCTGCTGCATCAGAAACTTTTGCTCCTAAAGAATTGTACCATCCCGCAAATTCATATCCTGCATTTGCAATTGCTTTTACAGTTACATTTTCGCCTACCGCAACATCTTTACCGCCTTCTACTCTACCGCCTTCTTCTGCCTGTACAAATACAGTGTATGTTCTCTGTGGTGCATTTGCCATATCAAATTCTGATACAGTTACCCAACCATCACTTGACTGTGTTGCTACAAATTTTACTGCAAATACTTCCTGTTCATCGAATGTAAACGTTTTCTTTGAAGCATCATTTGCAAATTTCTGATCTTTTGCAACTTCTTTCCATGCACCGTCAGCAGAATTTTTCACATATAATGACGCTCTTGTTACATATCCACTATTTGTATCTGTTCTCGGTGTGAATGAAAACTGATTAATTGTATATCCTTTATGGAAATCAATTTCTGCCCAGATTTCATCTTTATTTCCTTTTTTACCGTCAATGTTTTCTACTTTATCTGCAACGCCTTTCCAGTTTGAGTGCCAGTGTGTATTTGCTTTTTTATCAAATGCCTTTGTGATTTCTCCTTCTTTATCGCCACCATTTAATGTTTCTGAGTTTGTCTTACCTGTCCATGCTGATTTGTTGTACTCATCTTTTACTTCCGGCGCTGTTGTCACAACAACATTGTCGATTTCTGCTTCGATTGAATCAGATTTTGAACCGATTCTTTCCAATGGAAGCGCAAATGTTGCATGAGAAATATTATCTTTCTTTACCATATTATTATGGAAGAATCTACCTTTTGCATCGCTGACAAATTGTCCGTCCACATACAATTTCGCACTCTGCTGGCGAACGACAATCTGAATGTTCACCTGTTTTCCAACAGGAAGTTCATAGTCAAAGTAGTAATCATATAATTCTCTTGTAAATCCAAGTTTTCCATTGTTCATCACACGAATATCATGTGTTCCGTATGGCGCTGTTTCTTCAAAAATAATATCGCCCGGTTTTGAAGGTTTATCTAATTTGATGTCAAATGAAAGTGCATTTCCATTTCCCAACTGTTCAATAGGAGATGTTACATAACTTTCTTTATCTTTCAAATGTAGTGCTCCGTCTTTTACTTCCGCATTTTTACCATTTTCAAGGTTACGTTTGTTTTCAGAAGAGTCATTTAAATTTCCTTCAAATTTATACTCTGCATAATTATCGCCTTTTTTATCTTCCTGATAATATGGATTTGTATTAGGACCTGTTCCTTTATCCTGAGCAAGTTTTGCTAATTTATCGGCAGTTCCCTTTTCTTTACCTGTTGCTGCCCATGTTTTTTCTGCATAGAATGGTAAAGCGTCAAAGAATCTCCAGTATAAATCTGACTCTGTCAAACCTGAAGCATTCTTATCAATGTTATCACTCCAAATTGCAAATACCGCTCCTAACATCTGGTCATCCCCTGAAGGAACAGACTGATAACCGTTACGTTTTGTTTTTACTTTGCTCGCTTCAAAACTGTCAAAAACTCTGTTTACATTTAGTAAGTCACCGTAAGCATCTTTTCTAGTCTTACTTCCGTCCGGAACCATATAACCATAGTTATCAATTGTATTAATTAATTTATATCCCATGTTATACATTTCAATTCCGTCCGCCCAATCACTAGACCAAAGATTCATCTCAACATTTTCAATTGCTTCCTGTTTAATCGGTGTTATAGGATTGTCTTTAATCCATGTCAAACCTCCCCACATACGAACTGGATTCGTTTCTTTCACATGAGGAACCAATTTGTTTACAAAGTCACGGTAAGATTTATAATTGTATAAAAACTCATCTGCACCGATATGTACTGTTGTATCTTTATCAAATGTCGGATTTGCCCCTTTTGTATAATCATCAAAAATTTCTTCAATTTTATCCATTGCTTTTTGATTTGTTAAATCAAAATGGTCAACTAACGGACGGTTAGCATTTAATGAAGAAACTTGATTTTTTACCATTAATTCAGGCCAAACTTTTGTAAATGATGTTGCATGAGCAGGTACGTCAATCTCTGGAACAACTTTCATTCCCAACTCACGTTCTTCCTGAATAAATTTCTTAAACTCTCTCTTAGAAATAGAATAATCTTTCGCTGTAGGAGATTCTCCTTTATCATTTGTTAAACTTGATTCCAAACGGAATGCTTCATACGCCTTAAACGCTTCATTTTCCTTATTATGTTTACCATAATTTTCTAAGAAAATATAGTTATCTGATAAATGTGCTTGGAAGTCATTCATTTTGTAATAGCGCATTGTCCTTGTAATTTCTTTCATCATCTCTAAAGAAATCGGTTTTCTTGCTACGTCAAGCAATAAACCACGAGTCTGGAAACGAGGATAATCACGCATCTGTCCTACTTTGTATTCTTTACTATTCTCTTTGTACATCTGTAAAACAGTCTGCATACCGTACATATTTCCCGTTACACTTACAGAATCCACATTGATGCGGTCTTCCTTGATGTCCATTGTGTATCCTTCTTCTCCAAGAAGTTCATCAGGCGCTTTCAATGTAAAGTTAAATGCGTTTGCCTGTGCCTCCCCTTTAGAAACTGTCAATGTTTTTCCCGAGAAATCTTTATAATCTTTTACAAACTCATCTACAATCGGTTTTAACTTTTCATCATTGTAAACAACTTTTGTTAATTTATCTGTGCTTACTTTTTTGTCTGAATTAGAATACCATTCTTGAATTTCCGGAATAACAACCGGTTTTACATTCTTTCCTTCTACAGTTTCGTGAAGCCCTTTTACAGTGTAATCATAATCACCTGTAACTTTTTTATTTCCTTTACTATCGGAAACTTCAAAAGAAACTTTTACTAACTTATCTGTCAATGGATGCTGTACTTTACCATCTTTTGCAATAATCTGTTCAAAATCTGCACCATTAATTTTAATTGTAAATCCTTGTGGTACTGTAGGTAATGTAAATGTTGTCGCATCTTTTGCAACTGTTCCGCCTTTTAACCCTGCAATCACACCATCCAAAGTGTTTTCTGTTGGGGCTTGCGCCTGATGATTAGAATATAACTCAATTTCTTCTATACTAATGTTGTTGTAGCCTTTATCAGAAGCATCTTTAACAAGTACATCAAAATCTTTTAACTCGATTTTTGTTGCACAAATCGGTTCAGCAAATGTATAAACTAAGTCTGTCTTATATCCTTCTTTTCCTGTTTCTTTTACATTGTCTACTTTAACTGTTTTTTCTGCACCGCTAATGTCTGTATATTTTAAGTTAAATCCTTTTACGTTTGAAGGAGAAGGTGCAACATCACGATTAAACAGTTTTACTTTCATTTCTTTAATCATTGTCGGTTTTGCAAGTTCTGCTTTTACCCACTGATTCTGATATGTATTCTCTGCACTTGCCCAACGGTTTTCTCTTCCATATTTGCCGTCATTCAATTTATCAGCACCAAACTTATCCACTTCTTTTGAAGATGCTGTTACACTTTTTGCTGTACGCATATGGTTTTTATTTTCTGTCGCTTCAATATCTTGAGCATACACTTCAATCTCACGGATTCCTACATTCACCCAATTTATCTTGCCACCATCAGCATCTAAAATAGTCACTTTTACTGCTTTTGCTTTCTTAGCTTCCGGCAATGTAATTGTTTCTAATTGTTTTGCTCTATCTGTACTGTTTTTATATACTTCTTCATACTGGTCTTGTTCATTTTTAATTTCTACTTTAAACTTTTTAATATTCTGTCCTGCATCATCTCTCTCGAAATGTACGTTAATCTGTTTTACTGTCTGAACACCGTCTAAAGTCACTTCAATATGTTCGTTTTTTGCCTTGTTCTGATCTGTTCCCCACCATGTTTCAAGATTACCGTCAACTGCCTTTGAAGGCGCTGTTTTTTCCGGCTGTCCTGCCGGCTTCTCATAACTAGATGCAGAAGTTGGTCTGTTTAATGCTAAATTCATCTGTGTGGCTGCCTGTACAGGTCCCATATCAACCAATGCTACATTCATAATCATGGCAGCTGATAGCAATCCACTTACTACTTGTTTCTTTTTCATATACTTTTCCCTTTCTCTTTCTATTTTACATAACTTTTCACTATCTATGGATTATATCAAACATCACCGCTATATGATATATGATAAAATATACAAAAAAAGGACGTAGTGTTTGGTTATTTTTCACTACATCCTTTCAATATTTATCTATTTTCTTTGCGTTTTCTTGCGTAGAACATTCCTGCTAGACCTGCTGATACAACTAACATCATAAACCATAATGTCATATTTGTTGTGTCACCTGTTTTGATTGTATCAGATGTACCATCTGTTGTATTTCCACCGTTTGTTGTCCCATTTGTTGTTCCGCTTGTAGTAGGTGCTTTTTTCTCTAATGCTGCAATAGCATCTTCAATTGCTTTTGCCATAGCGTCTACTTCTTCCTGTTTTGTAATATCTAAATCACGTTTTACTGCTTCGATTGCTTTCTCTACTGCTGAGAAATCTTTGTAATCTGCTTTGTTTAACGCTTCTGCTTTAGCGATTGCTTCATCTACTTTTGTATAATCTGCTGTTTTGTAAACTAAAGCATCGATTGCTGCATAGATTGCATCTGCATATCCGTCAACAACTTCCTGTTCTGTCACTCTTTTATTTCTTACAACAGCATCTTTTGCTGTGTTAAGAGCATTTACTGTTTCTTCTGTATATATACTTAAATCAGAAGGGATTTTAGAGATTGCTGCATCTACTTTTGTATAATCTGCTGGACGAATCAAATAATCTTTGTGTTTTTCAGAGAACTGATCCATAAGTGATAAAACTCTGTCCATATCATGTTCTACACTTGGAACATCGCACCATACAGCTTGCATACTTCCGATAATTGGTGTATTTTCTTTATCGCCTGCAATCTGTCTGAACGACACTGTTTGAATCTTCTCTACAACACCATTGTATGGATACGGAACACCTTGTCCATTAATTTTTCCATCGATATTTCCTAATACCCAATACCAAGCATCATTTGTATTTAAAATTTTGTGTCCTTTAGAAGCAAGATATGAAGGTTTTGCCACATAAAATTCCCACCAACCTGCTGTCCAGTAAGAAATAATAATATCTTTATCAAACGTTCCGAACTGGTCATCGTTGTTGTAGTAAATACCGTCGTTGAAACATAATGGTGTCATTCCCGCATCTTTAATCATTCCTGCTACTTCGTTTACATATTCTACGAATTTAGGATAATCTCCTGTTCCCTGTAAACGACTCCAGCCATTATAGTATCCTTCTTTACTTGAATCGATGTCATTTGCATATTCATCACAACCGAAGTTAAAGATTTCACATTTTCCTGAGAAATATGAAACATATTTACTTAACAATGTTTTATTGAAAGCCATTGCTGTTTCATTGTTTAAATCAATTGTTCTTGTAGAAGTTTTTCCGCCATAACTATATTCAGGATTTTTAATTCCTAATTCTTTCATAGCATTTAAAATTCCGTCCATATGACCCGGTCCGTTAATAACCGGAATGATTCCAACATTCAACTCTTTTGCATATGATAAAATTTCATTCATTTCAGATTCTGTTAAAACATTTCCATTCGGATCATTATGGTAAAGATTATTCCCTACTTTGATAGCATTGATAACCTCTTCACTGCTGTAAGAAACTCCTTCTACTTCCATAGACATATCATCTAAAACAAATCTTAATGCATCATTTCCTAATAAAATCTGAACGTCTGTGTAACCGTTCTGGTATGCTTTATTAATAATTGTTTTTAACTGGTCTTTACTAAAGTATTTTCTTCCCGCATCGATTGAGAAAACACTTTTCAATTTCTGTTCTTCTGCTGCCTTAACTGTTGCTGCCTCGCCAGTAGTAAGACTTGCTCCGCTTAAAACGACACCGAAAGCAAGTGTTACCGCAAGTAATTTTTTCATAAATTTCATTTTGCTTTTCTCCTTTTGTTGTCTTTTAAATTTGAATTAATAAGTTACTTTTTCCCTTCCCTCCTTTTTGCGAAAATAACGTTGTGATTATAACATAGGATTATATGTTTTTCAAATACTGTTTAAAAAAATCCCGTTCCATTTCTGAAACGGGATTTTCCTATCTAGTTTTTACAACTTATCTCTTTTTTCTTTTGTAAACAACGATACCAACGATTGCTACAACTGCAACTACCATTAACACAACAATCATTGTGATTGGTGCCTGATCGCCTGTTTCAATGCTTGTCGGTGGTGTTGGAGGATTCTGTTCTTCAGCCTTTCCTTCATCGTTTAAGCGTTTTGTTGCATTGATTAAGTCTGAAAGTGCATCTTTCAATTCTTTTTCTGTTGCATTTTCGTTATCTAGCGCTGCTTTAGCCTGTGCCATTGCATCTTCGTAAACTTTCCAGTTGTCTTTAGAATAGTTTCCTTCTTTGTAGTATGCTAAGCATTCATCATAGAATTTCTGTAATTTTGCACGAAGTTCATCGCGGTCACCATTTTCATCTGGATTTGGATTTGGGTTAGGATTTGGCGTTACCGATTCCTCTTTTAATCCGTTAATTCCGGCATTTAAGTTATCTAATGCTGACTGTAACTGAGCGTCTGTAGCATTTTCATTCGCTAATGTTTCTTCCGCTGCTTTTAATGCTGCTTTAAATGCACTATAACTATCTGCTGTGTATCCGTTTGAAGTAATTGTCTGAGCAAATTTTACTCTTTCTTCTAATGCTTTTCTTACAGTAGATTCCTGTTTTTCTGTTACATTTACTTTAACTTCTGTTGTTTTACCTTCATAAGTTACTGTTACAACTTCGTCAGTTTCTTTTAAGGCTGTTTCCAAAGAAGGTGCAAATGTAAATTTATCTTTTGTCTCTGCTGTGTAAGCAACTTCTGATGATGTATTGTCACTATAGAATACACTTAATACTAATCCTTCCGGATTGAATGTATCACCTACATGGTAATCTGTTTTTGGTGATGTTTTTACTGCAATGCTTGTTAAAACTACAGGGTTCTTTTCGATTGCAAAAGTAGTTTCCAATGTTCCTGAGTATTTTCCAATACCTGTTACAATTGCTTTTGCAGTACCTTCTTTTGTATTATCTGCGTAACTTACTTTGTAATCAATACCGTATGTTAAGGCTTTTCCATTCTGTTTTACAGTTACCTGTGGTTCTACAGGATGTTTTTCATCTACAACATCTACTTTCTGTTTTGCAATAGGGTCGATTGTTACTTTGTTTGCTTCATCAGAAATATCTGTTGTTTCTCTGTTCATTCTTAAACGTAACTCAGCAACTGCCATGTGTTTGTTATTACCTGAGTCTGCATATGTTTCAACACCGATTAATTTGAACGCTTTTGCTTTTACCGGTTTTGTAAATTCAATCAATGTCCAGTCTGCTTTATCTTTAGAAATTGTTCCTTCTGCACACACATCTGTGTTGTTAAATGTTGTGCCGTCTGTACTATATAAAACTTTATATTTT
This sequence comes from Faecalimonas hominis, assembly GCF_054660755.1. NCBI lineage: Bacteria > Bacillati > Bacillota > Clostridia > Lachnospirales > Lachnospiraceae > Faecalimonas > Faecalimonas hominis. The sequence goes on along the minus strand of NZ_BAAHSH010000020.1, from coordinate 18,448 downwards.
GTCACACGACCATTTCCACCACCATGTACACGTGGGTGATAGTTCATGGCATCGATTGTCGCTGCTTCTTTTAATGTTAATGTAATTTCACGTTTAGATACATTCTCAGCTTCATTTGTTTTCCAGTTTGTATGCCAGTGTGTATTTACATCTCCGTCCAATACATATCTAACAGCGCCTTCATTTGCTGTTGGAGTCTGTAAATATGACGGTGAAGATGCTGTTAAGTCTTCTGTAGGATAATATACATCAGGGTCTTTATCATTTAAGAAGATTGTAAATGTATTTGTTGTTTTGTGATCTTCTGATTCCATGATAATTTTAATCTGATTATCTGCATTCTTTGGAAGAACCGTTACTGCTGCATTATCTTTTGCTTCTGCTATAACATTTGCTATAAGTGCAGATGTTGTATATTTTCCTGATGCAAGTTGTTGTTTTGTCAACTCAACACTGTTTACTGTCAACTTGCTTAATGCAGCAGTTGTGTTTGTTTTTAATGATGTTGTTGCTTTCTTTAATTCAATTTCTGTAATACCTGTACATGGCTTATGATCGCCTAAATTCACATCTTTGTTTGTCAATTCAAATTTAACAAACGTTGCAGGAATTGGTGCATCTAATTTATATGTATACGGTGTAATAGAGTCTTTCGCTGTACCAATTTGTTCATCTGCTGTTACTGGTGTCCAAGGACCCTTTTTTGATTCAGACACATAAATTTTTGTTGTTTTAGCATCTGGGAATCTGGCACTATAACTATCTTCAAAGAAATGAATAACCATTTCTCCAATAACTACCTGTGTATCATATCCAAAAATGATTTCTGCTTTATTATGTCCTTCTTGTGAATAATTAAAGTTTGTCCATACGCTCTTATTTGTTCCACCATTATTATTGGCATCTTTTCCTAAATTGCCATCTTTGATTGCCGGCAAATAATCAGACTGTTTATTCTCAGGAATATTTTGTTCAAGAACTGCTGCTGCACCTGAAACACTGTCACCAATTGCAACATCTTCTTTAGCTACACGTACTGTTGCAGTTACAGCTACTTCTTTACCTAATACGTTTGCTGTTCCGTTTACAGTAACTGTTCCAACTTTATTGTACTCAGACGCATCTTTTTCTTCCCAGTTTACAGGGAATGTAACGTCCAAGATTTCACCATTACTTAAGTACGCTGTTCTTGATTCCGGTAATGTAGGTTTAGTTCCTACCGATACAACTGTAGAGTAATTTAATAATCCGCCTACTTCGTCAATCATATTCACTCTTACAGATACTTTATCTTTACCATCTACAAGACCACTCACATTAAACGCACCTGTCTTATTTGTCTGTTCATCTGTGATTGTATCCCACTTAACCGCTTTCTGCTCTTTCTTTCCGTCAGAATATCTTACTTCGATTGTTTCCGGTAAACTTGGTTGATTTCCAACTTTTACATAGTAATTCTTTGACATAAAGAAACTGTCTACAACAACCTGCTGTTGTTCGCCAGTTGTATCTACTTTTGTTTTTAAAGTAACTGTTTTTCCCTCTAAGCCTTCTGCCGAAACTTTAACAGTAATTTCCCCGGCATTCTTTGTCGACTGTACAATGGCAATTCCTGAACCATTGTAAACTCTACGCTCTTTACCTTTATAAGAGTCATGGTCAGTCTGCCAACCGTTATCTAAACCGACTAAAGTTCCTTCGCCTGTTACTTCAACTTTTACTTTGTCATCTGCATTTGGCACAATATTGCCTTTTGCATCTACTACATCAATCTGCAAGTAAGATAAATCTGTACCATTTGCTTTAATTTCGCTATGGTCAGCCTTTACCTGTAATTTTGCTTCTTGTCCTGCTGTTGTTACAGAAGAACGTCCTTCTGTTTTTGTAATACGTTCTCCTTTTTCATTAAAGGCTCTTGCCTCTAATGTTCCTTCTTCGTACGGTACATTCCATGTACGGTAAAGTTTGTTTGTATCTCCAACAGTATAATAACTATGTCCAACAGTTGTTGTTTTCTTTGTTATTGTCTGTGCTTCTCCAACTTTTTTCGCTGTTGTGCTTCCCTTTGGAGTTAACCATAATTCTACCTTTGGAGCATCTGAATAAACAACAACTTCTGCTCTATTTTGATTGTCCAAAATAATTTCTTCTCTATTCCATGTTGGTAATACATGAAGAGTATTTACTTTATCATTCCACTGGCTCTGATATAAGTAGTAAGAGTCTTTTGGCAATCCTGCTGTATCAATAATACCGAAGAATGAATTCTTTGGCGAAGGCCACTTGCCTTTTGCTCCTGCATCTGTACCATTCCATGGAGTAGGTTCACCAATATAGTCAAATCCTGTCCATACATACTCTCCGGCAACAAAGTCACGAGTAACAACATCATACCAAGCATCACTTGCCAATGCACCCCAGTTAACCTTTGATTTATCATAGGATGTTAATTCCTGAGTATTATTATCTTGCCCTTTCGTATGATATACCCCACGGCTGTTTACTGATGATGCTGTTTCAGAACCATAGATTTTCCAGTTTGGATGTAATCTTCTTAAGTTCTCATAACTACTTCCATTAGAATAGTTTGTACCTGAAGTTCCTCCTACTTCTGTAATCTTATCAGCAATCCGAGAATGTTCCCCAGTAACTCCTTCACCTTTTACCGCATTACTTCCGATAGTAATTTCTTTAGTTGTATCAACATCCTGTACCCATTTAATCATTTTAGGCGTTCTTTCCAAGAATCCACTCTTATAGTTTCCCTCTTGAATTTCATTTCCTAAAGACCATGCAATAACAGATGGTGCGTTATAATCTCTCTTTAAAGTAGCTTTTAAAGAAAATTCAGCCCATGTCATAGTAGATGTTGCATCGATAAGTTTATTATTTTCGCCAATTTGTTTTTCAAAGTATTTAGCAAAATCTTCCGTATTTCCATTCTTAGCATGATGCCAGCCATCGAAGATTTCTTCAATAACTAAAATACCTTTTTCATTACAAACATCAATCAAGTTCTGCGCAGCCGGATTGTGTGTCACACGGATAGAGTTACATCCCATTTCCTGTAATATTTCAACCTGACGTTCGATTGCACGACGGTTTGCCACTGCACCTAAAGCGCCTTGGTCATGGTGCATACAAACACCTTTTAATTTTACAGGTTTTCCGTTTAAGTAAAATCCTGTATCTTTATCACTTTTTGTGTAACGGAAACCATATTCTGTGTCATATGTATCAACAACTTTATCTCCCACTTTTACTTCTGTGCGTACAGTGTAAAGATTTGGATTTTCAATACCCCATAATTTTGGATTGCTTACAGTAAATTCAGCGTTAATATCTGCTTTGTTGTTCGGCTGAACTGTAGTTTTTTGTGTTGTTGTTTCTCCAATAACAGCAGATGGCTTACCTTTTTCAAAAACTTTGTGTGTTAAAACAACGTCTTTCGCTTCTTTTCCGTCATTTTCCACTGTTGTTTTTACTGTTGTTTTTACTGTTGTCTTATTTGTTGCAAGTTCAGGTGTTTCTACCTTTGTTCCGTTTAAAGCAACATTTACAGCGTCTGTCACTGTTAAGTTCACGCTTCTGTAAATACCGCTTCCTGAATACCAACGGCTCGAAGGTGTTTTATGGTCAACCTTAACTGCAATAACATTTTCTTCACCGAATTTGATGTGGTCTGTCAAATCGAATGAGAATGGTGTGTATCCGTATGGGTGTGTTCCTAATTCTTCACCGTTAATATAAACAGTTGAATTCATATAAACACCGTCAAAGTCAAGGCGGATTTCTTTACCTTTTAATTCATTGCCTACAGTGAAGTGTTTACGGTACCAACCAGTTCCTCCCGGAAGGTATCCACTCTCTGCTTCCATTTGCTTTGAATATTCCTGCTCGATACTGTAATCATGTGGTAAAGAAATATTTCTCCACTTAGAGTCATCAAAGTTACTTGTCTGTGCATTTCCTGCATCACCTAAATAAAATTTCCAGTTTGCATCAAAGTTCTGTGTACGTTCTGTTGCATTGTTAACTGTATTTACATATACAACTTCTTTGTCCGAACTCATCTGCGTCTGGGATTGTGTTCTCACATCTATGCTTGCATTCGCTGTAGCTAATGGTGAGAAACAAGACATTGTCAACACCGCTGTGAGCAAAGTTGCTCCGAAACGTGCTGTTCCTTTTGTAAACTTGTTCATTTTCTTTCTCCTCTCCTAAAGTTAGGTTTATTCATACCTTGCTATATTATACAATAGTTTTGGGGATTTGAACAGAAAAACTATCATTTTTGTTATAAAATTTTTCCCGTTTTATATTTTTATCCATACTTTGTACGAAAATGTATTTTCGTTTCCGCTTTTTTAAATATTTAACCATTTCTCGAACTTTCCATTCTGGTATTCCTCTTCAGTAAGCGTATAAATAGGAACAGAGGTTTCTTTCAATTCTTTATTATATACAAAAGAACGGCTTCTTCTTCCCGGTGCAAAAACTAACATATCTATTTCATTTTGAAGTAACTTCTCCACATCTCCATGCGTTTCATCTAAAATTATACACCAATCCAAACTATTTTCTTTACAGAACCGTGTAAATCTCTCCACATACCTTTCCGCCGTTTTGTGATACAGAATATGTGATATAGGATTACTCGGCGTTCCCAGTATCAGAGGCATTTCCCAAATCAATACTGCTTTTTTCATTATACTTCCTCTCCTTTCTTTTTCTGTACCCTTTCTACAATACTTTTTATGGAAAAGGTAAGATGAGTCTTTTTAAATTCTAAAAAAAGAGTTATGACAGATTTCTCCATCATAACTCTTTATGTTTAAATTAGTCCTGAACGTATGGCATTAATGCTAAATGTCTTGCTCTCTTAATTGCCACTGTAAGCGCTCTCTGATGTTTTGCACAGTTTCCTGTAATTCTTCTTGGAAGAATTTTTCCTCTTTCAGAGATGTATTTTCTTAATTTTGCTACATCTTTGTAATCGATTTCGTTGTTTTCTTTACCACAGAATACACAAACTTTTTTTCTTCTGCGTCCGCCTCTTCTCTTCATTGGAGAATCTGCTTTGTTACCTTTATCGTAAGCCATTTTAATTACCTCCTAATTTCTTCTCTTTTCATTACACTGTAATGAATATCTACGTTAATAAATCGCTGTTTAACTGAATGGTAATTCCTCATCAATTCCGTCCGGAATGTTCATGAATCCATCACCAATGTCTGCACTTGGCGACGGCATAGGACTTGCCTGATAACCACTATTCTCACTTGCCGCTTTGCTTTCTGCAAATTCCTGCTCTTCTACAACTACATCTGTTGTATATACTTTTACTCCGTCTTTGTTTGTGTAACTTCCTGTCTGAATACGTCCCGTTACCACTACTTTTAATCCCTGACGGAAATATTTCTCAGCAAACTCTGCTGTTTTTCCAAAAGAAACACAGTTGATGAAATCTGCTGTCGGTTCTCCCTCACGTTTAAAACGACGGTCTACTGCCAACGAATATCTGGCAACTGCAGTTGCGTTCGCACCTTGCGAATATCTGACTTCAGGATCTCTTGTCAAACGTCCCATTAAAATTACTTTATTCATACGATTGCCTCTTTCTTTTCTCTATGCGTCTTGTCTGATGCACAAAAATCTGATTACGTTTTCCATGATACGAAGTCTGCTTTCTACTTCTGCAGGAACTGTTGAATCAGATTCGAAATGAATGAAGTAGTAAAATCCTTCTTTCATTTTCTGAATTTCGTAAGCTAATCTTCTCTTACCCCATTCATCAACGTCTGTCACATTACCACCGAAACGAGCAATAATTTCTTTTACTTTTTCGATTGTTTCTGTTCTAGCGTCATCTTCGATTTTTGCACTGACAACAACGGCCAATTCATATTTGTTCATGTCTTATACCTCCTTATGGTCTTTTGGTCCTCGTCTGCGAGAACAAGGATTTTATATAATATATCACAATTTGATATATTACCATACCCCAAAGGTTATTTCAAGCCTTTTTTCAACTCTTTCGTGTTTTTCTCCACAATCTTCCGTGCTATCATAATCTGATGACCGCACCCCTTACATTTCAGTCGAAAATCTGCTCCCACCCGGAGTATCTCCCACTCAAAACTTCCACATGGGTGTTTTTTCTTCAACTTAACTACGTCGCCCACCTCATATTCCAATTTTTCCAAAGGGATTCCTCCTATCTTTCACTGATTTTTACTGCCTGCAAAACAAATCTGTCCTCGTTACTGTCGATTGTACAAGTGGACAGACTGACGATATGAGAATCTTTCGTCACCTCAGCGTCCGTCTGATAATTTGAAATGGAACGCACATACTCTATGTAATCCATAAATTCTTCATCATTTTGGAAAGTCTTCGTATATGTTCTCGATGTATCTTTTACTACCGCTGCCGAAATCACCTGATATTTTGATTCTTTTCCGTCAGGAGTATAAATATAGAAATAAGGGTGTTCCTTATAGAATGACTCGTCCATATATTTTTCCAACTGTCCAAACATCGAACCGCTCTTCATACGATGTCCATAAATAATTGTATTTTTATCCTGAAAATCTCCTGAATTATCTTTATCTACGAACAATGTACCGTATGTATTTTTTCCCGTACCAAAAAGTTTTGTCAAATATTCTTTGTTATCTTTACTGTGTACAACCGGATAGTTAATTCTTGACGGCTCTTCAAATCTAATCCACCCTATTGTATCCGGATTGATTTCCCACAATTTATTGAAATCAACTTTAAATTTCTCCTCACCCTGCTCGTTCTTCTCTACAGAGATTGCAAGATTTTTGATTTTATCGTACTCATCGTTTCCTTTTTTATAAGAAGAAAAAATCTGATACAGTTGAAAAGCAGAGAAACAAAATACACAAATAGCAACAATCAAAACGATTGTACTAAAAATGGAATTTTTCTTTTTACCTTTCTTTTGTTTGTTTTGATATTTTCCTTCTTCTTTCATTTTTTGTCTGTGTAATTTTCGTTTTTCTTTTGCGTCCATATTTACTCCCTCTTTATATTTTTACTAGAATTCCATTATACCACAAATCATATATAATAAACTATAGCAAATATAAAATAGATTTATTCTCCTTTGTTATCTATAAGTATTTTCCTTAAAACGTCAATAATATTTTCATATGATATTTCTTTTGCATAAGAAAATTTCTTTTACATTTACAATCTTTTCCAATGAACCGCGATGCAATGCCGTAGTTTTTAGTGCATCATCAAATATTCCACCAAATTCATATTTCACAGCAGATGGTGTAATAATATCTCCTATAGATATATCAATAGACAATGGCGTAACAATCGTATCATAACAAGCATTCAGTTTTACACAGTAACCTCCATATATCGTTTTAATATTTTATCTACGCCAAATTTTGAAGCATACACCGCCAGCAAATTCAAATCTTTATTTGAAGTTTCGGCATAATTTTTTATTGCACTTAGAATCGTCTCTTCATCACCTCTGCTCCTTGAACGCAACAAATCACAAATCGTACGTTCCAAATTATAACAACGTACTTCATTTCCGAGTGTTGTCTTTCGAGTGGTCATTCCTATCTGATATAATTCCGGTTTTATATAATAACATATGCATTCTGCCTGTATAGCCTTTGATACCCTCGTATTATTTGGAATTGTTATAGAATGAACAAATGGCGTCCTTTCCGATAAACCATTTAAAAATAATGATGTATCATGAGAAAAAATGATTTTCTTTGAACGCAACGTCAATGTGTACATATCATCATGAATTGAATCCGGAAGTACATACACACCTTGCCTTTCTCTCTCCAACAATCCTGCCTTCTCATATTTTGAAAGAAGATAACGCGAGAACCCTAGTTCTACAGCCTGCGACGTGGTAATTATATTATTGTTATTTTTTAGTGTTTCTAATATTACTGCATTCAATTTCATTTACATCACCCATTCCACATTAATATCAACATACTTTTCTTTATTGAGATGAATGTCAATCATTTTTTACGTTTGTCGGCTTCCTCAACTGGTGTACGCATCACTAATCCTAATATTCTCAAAAAAGGGCACTCTTTGAAAGATTTTCCTTTCAAAAAGTGCCCTCAACAATCTATATTGTTGGAATACAAATCTATTGTCAAACTCTGAAGATTATTACTCTTTTAGTACAACTTCGCCCCTGCCGGAATTCTGTCATCTACCATAAGAACATTCAGTCCTTCTCTTCCCTCTTCAAGGTGAGTTGCAGAGATAATCATACCGCAGGAATCAATTCCCATCATTTTTCTTGGAGGAAGGTTGACAATCGCAATTAATGTCTTTCCTACCAAATCTTCCGGCTCGTAGTAGTCATGAATACCACTTAAGATTACACGATCCTCTCCGCTTCCGTCATCAAGAACAAATTTCAAAAGTTTTTTGCTCTTCGGAACTGCTTCACATTCTTTTACCTTTACAGCACGGAAATCAGATTTGCTGAATGTATCGAAGTCAACCATATCCTCAAACAGTGGTTCCACTTCCACGTTAGAGAAATCAATTTCAACCTTAGCCGCTGTAGGTTCTTCTACAGCTTTTGCAACTGTTGATGTTGCCTGTGCAGCGTTGTTTGCTTCGTTCTTAGCAGCGCCCTGTGACTTCATTGTCGGGATTAATTGAACGATTCCTTCCACCCTTGTCCACCGAGCTCCGTCAGGCACCGTACACATCCAAAAACCGATTTTTTTGGTCTTCCACTGAGGTCCATAGAGCCACAAGTCAGCTGTGTCATTCGTGTTGTACAAATTGTTTTGATATATAGATTGTCTCTTCAAGTAACAAGACAATTCTCTACTTATATCATAATCTTTCCCTGGAGATTTGCAACAATTTCCTGCTTTTTCTCCTGTGTCGCTTCCGCATAAACATCCATGGTTGTTGTAATATCTGAGTGACCCATGATACTTTGGATCACCTTCAAATTCGATTCATTCTCACACAGTCTTGTGCAGAATGTGTGCCTCAAATGATGGGCTGAAAAATGAGGGATAATGAGTGGTTCTCTATCCTCTTTCTCTGCTTTTTCTATTTCATCTTTGTTATATGCAACTCTTGCCCTTTCAATCGCTCGATTAACTGCATTTGGTAAATATACCGTTCCGGTTGCCGTTACAAAAACGAAATTTGAATATCCATCAATCTCTTCTGAGGAAAAGCCAATGCACTTTTGGATCTCATACTCATCCAAAAAAGCATTGAACACTTCATCGATCATCGGAATGGTTCTCCGTCCTGAAATCGTCTTTGGTGTAGAAATATGCTTGACCGATTTTCTGTTTTCATCAGGTCTGTAGATAAAAGTATGATTCACACTGATAATGCGCTTTTCAAAATCCAGGTCATCCCATCGAAGACCGATGCATTCACCAATTCGCATTCCTGTTCCAAGAAGGACCGTTATAATAGGTACCCATCCTTGATATTCCCGATGGGCTTTTAAGTAATCCATAAAAGCTTTCTGCTGTGGAATCGTAAGCGCATGTCTCGGATTATCTTCCCAGATATGGCTCTTTTTGATTTCTGCCATTAATCCGTCTGTCGGATTTTGTCTGAGCAGTCCATCCCTTACAGCCATCTGGAATGCCGGATGCAACTGTGTATGTATACTATCCAGCGTATTTGCTTTCATTTCTTCATCCAAGATAATACGATAATAGAATTTTTTCACATCAGAATATTTGATCTTACCAATCAGTCTTTTTCCAAATGTTGGTCTGACAAAGTGATTATACATATAAAGATAATTCACTTTTGTTGATGGTTTCAAATCATATTTCTGTTCGATAAACCGATCATACAGTTCATTCAGCGTCATCCTGTCAGCCAGCTGCGGATTCAGTCCATCTTCTTTGTCGCGGATGATTTTTCTTTCTTTTGCTCTGAGTTCAACCAATGTTTTTGCGTAAACAGTTCGTCTATTTTTATCTAAATCTGTATAAGAATAAGAATAGCGACCGTCTTTTCTCTGACTCTCACCGGTTCGCAACACATACCCCCGGCTGTCTTTTCTTGATTTTGCCATCCTCTCACCTCACTAATCGTGAGGAGCATCTTAGCTGTGCTTATCCTGTCGGTATAATAGTTCCAATCCTTTCTTAAGCACCTGCCCTTTTGTAAGATCGTACTTTTCAGCATAAGCTTCCAATTGCTTCTGCTCAGCATTGGAGAAACGGATGGTGAAACGATAATTCATGGGATCATCACTCTTTGGTCTTCCCATCTTTGCCATACTATTTCCTCCTTCCTTACAACACTATTATACTTTATGTCCGACAACAAGTCAACGTGTTTTGCTCCTCATGTATTACATTTTATTTTTTATAATTCATCTCTGAAATTTTCAAGATATTCATCCACAATCTCTGTATTGACCAGAACAACTCTCTTCACATGATAGACTGCTTTCGCATCTTTCGCTAATTCCTGAAATGTATGCAACCCCATAGAATATAATTGTGCCCCTTCCTCATAACGGACAAATTTCTTTCTTCCGACCTGCACAAGCTTTTCCAATTCTGGAATTTCTTTTCTGACTTTAGGCATGAAAAAACCTCCTTCCTTCGTACATAAAAAATATCTTTCATATATACAAAAGATGGAGGGTGAAAATACAGCCTCTGATATGTAATTTTTTTTGGCTTTAGAGAAAAATTATGTATTATCGTTCAAATTGTAGCACGAAACGGTAATTCTTCATTTCTCCCTGCAATATAAACAGGCAAAGAATCCTGATGATTCCATGCTTCATATTTTATAGAAATCCCGAATACGCTTGTAAACATATTTCTTGTTCTCCTTTTAACTCATTTTCTTTCACTTTAACTTTGTCAATGTTAAAAGTCAAGTTTTTGAGTTATTTTGATTTTTCTAAAATTCTTTTCTCTCACACCCTGTATTTTCCCCCTCCATCTTTTGTATATGTAAGAGGGTTCGTAGATTAGAGCAAGATCCACCCAGGTATTACCGTATCGCCATTTTATGGCTACGGCATACCTCCGGGTAAGTCTCTTGATGGGGATTCCGATTCCCCATGCCCTCGTACAGACATCAAAGATATCTGTTGGCTCTCTATCAAAGATAGTCGCAGCACTTTATATAACCGGAAGGGACAGCCGGTTAAAAAGTGTAATCGCACATCTAAGATGTCTTATCAAAAAGGAAGGAGGACTATGGCACCTAAGAAGAAAGAAAAGAATCTCAAGAGAAGTAACATCATCACGTTAAAATTAACGGATATTGAATTGGCAGTGTTAAATGAAGCCGCTGACATTACAGGAATTTCCCGTTCTGAATATGTGAGAAAACTTCTGCTTGAGAAGCAAATCAATCATCAGATTGAAGTTGTTGCAGACATGGAAGTGCTCAGAAAACTGGTCAGTGAATATGGGAAGATCGGATCGAATCTCAATCAGATCGCCAAGTATTTTAACAGTGGTGGCAGTCAGTCACGTGCTATAGAAAATGAAATTCATCAATACATCACTGACTTATTTCAGCTGAGAAAAGAGGTACTGAAACTGGCAGGTGGTATGAATGGCAATCGTAAAACACATTAAAAGCAGAAATGCAAATTACTCAGCCGCCATCAATTACCTTCTGTTTGAACATGATGAAAAAACCGGGAAAAAGATTGTAGATGAATCCGGTCGAAGCATCCTGCGAAAAAAGTTTTATATGGATGCTGAACTGTGATCCGATGTCTTTTGACAAGGAATGTGAACTGACAAATGCTCATTTTCACAAAAATAAGAAACGTGAAGATATCAAAAGTCACCACTACATTATCAGCTATGATCCAGCCGATGTTACTGAAAACGGACTTACCGGTGAGAAAGCGCAAGCTATCAGTTTGGAACTTGCAAAGCAGATGTTTCCCGGATATCAGGCACTGGTAGTTACTCATACCGATGGTCACAATGAATCCGGAAATATCCATACTCACATCGTCATCAACAGTGTAAGAAAAGATGCAGTAGAAAGACAATCATATATGGATAAACCACATGAAGAAGCTGCCGGTTACAAGCATCGTTCCACCGATAAATTCATGAACGCATTCAAGAAAACAGTCATGGAACAGTGTCAACAGGAAGGACTTCACCAGATAGATCTTCTTGCTCCGGCTGAAAGAAAAATCACTCAGAAAGAGTATATGGCACAGAAACACGGCCAGCAAACAATAGATGAGATCAATCGGAAAATTATCGAAGATGGTCTCAAACCAACATCCACCGTATTCCTTACGCAGAAAGAATATTTGCGACAAGCGATTGATGAATGTGCTGTCACTTCCAGTAATTTTGATGAATTCCAATCTAAACTTCTGGAACTATTTCAGATTGTCAATATGGAAGGAGTGGTTGAATGACATTAGAAGAAAGCAAAGAAGTAATTCCCATGATGGAAGCAATGATTACACAGATAGAGGAACAGCAGAATATCATGGCAGAGATGCTTCAGGAGATACAGGTAAAGGACGAGAAGCTGATGTGTTTTCAGGAGCAGGAAGAACGATTGCAGCAATTAGAGAGCGAATTATCAGAACTGCTTCAAATCTTGCCGGATACAGAAGAACTGCTGATGCTTCTGGAAGAAAAGACAGACCAGATACAGCAACTTACAGACGAGAATCAGCAATGGCAGGAATTAGTACAGAAATTAAACAGCGAGAACCGATTATTACAGAAACAGAACAACGAATTGCTGACATTGAACAGCAGATAGATAAAGCGAGGGATATAGATGACAGAATACGAAAACTCAAAGAGCGACGATCAACTGGAAGAATTGCTACTGCTGACGGAGCAGATGCAGGAAGAACTCGACCAGAAAGACCGGACTATCGAGGAACTGAAAGTGCAGCTCGACGAATCGCTGACCTTGAACGAGAGGTTAAACAGCGAGAACAGAGCAGGGAACATTCAAGCCTTAAAGAACGACTTGAGGAAAACAAAAGAATTGTTGCAGAGCGAGAAAGAGAAAACGCACGCTGCCGAAATCATGACAGAGGAATGTCAAGATAAGCTAAGGCAGGCAGAACAGGAACGGGACTATGCACTCTCTCATCAGAAAAAAGTAGAGATACCGGTTGAAAAGCCGGTACTCTATCAAAAGTGTGGGAACTGTAACCAGACAGCTTATCTGAAAGCCAAGGAAAAGTATGATACGCAGAGAAAAAAACTGGCAGGCAGATATAAAACAAAAACAGCCATGTATGAAGCATTGATGTTTCTGCTGATATGGTATTCCGTATCAACTACTCTTTTTCAGATGATACGGTCAAAAATATTTATTTCTGATTGCGTGGTATTCTTTGATACAATCGCAACTTTCACACAGACCATTGCTGGCTGGGTTGTACTGACAGGAAAGACCGTGGCACAGATTAGTAATGGAATATCCAATCCTGTCGTTGCCGGAATTATATACTGGCTGATAAGAATACTGATCTGCGGTGGATGTTTGGTGGGTGCTGGAATACTTGTAGCATTTATAGGGATAAAGATTGCAGAGTTATATAAGAAGTGCTGTTGGGATATGATTACCATAATGGTAATACTTATAAGCATGGCAACAGCTATCTACTTTGGGAAGTGGATAAAGACAACATTGCCAATCAATCTGCTATTTCTCTTATTATTCGTGCAACTGGTATATGTTGGAATAAGGTGGTATGTAAAGGGATGGCGAGAAACAAGGGGATATCATTAAAACAAAAATACCGATATTTTATTGGTACTATATGTCTTTACTTTCGTGCTAATATATATTATAATATTAGCACGAAAGGAGAAAGCATATGACTCAGTTTGAAAAATTAGATTTGTTGTTGCGTGAATATGGAGGGACAATTCAGACATTTCAAGTTCTAAATAATGGAATTAGTAAGTCTGTGTTTTATGCATATGTGAAGGAACGAGGATTAGAACAAGCTGCTCATGGTGTGTATGTATCGCCGGATACGTGGACAGATGCAATGTACCTTTTGCATTTACGTTGTGGTCAAGCTGTATTTTCTCATGAAACTGCATTGTTTTTTCATGATTTAACGGACAGAGAGCCTTTGAAATATACCATAACAGTAAGAACTGGATATAATCCAAGTCGTTTGCAGGAAGACGGTTTTCAAGTGTACACAGTAAAAAAGGATTTACATGAAATAGGAATCATAGCTATGCAGACATCATTCGGACATTCCGTTCCCGTTTATGACATGGAGAGAACAATTTGTGATCTGCTTCGTAGCAGAAAAAATGTTGAAATGCAGGTTTTTCAAGACGCATTGAAACAATATGCAAAACGTAAGGATAAAAACTTACGGATGCTTATGAAATACGCAGCTATGTTTCATGTTGAAAACATACTTAGACCATATTTGGAGGTGTTACTTTAGATGATAACAACGGCAAGACAATTAAAGGATTTAATTCGTAATCTGTCAAAGAAAAAATCCGCAGACGCACAGATTTTGATGCGGAATTATATGATGGAACGTTTTTTAGAACGAATTTCTTTATCAGAGTATAAAAACCAGTTTATATTAAAAGGTGGAATGCTTGTGGCGGCGATGGTTGGTCTGGATGCCAGAGCTACTATGGATCTGGATGCTACCATAAAAGGCACTAATGTTAGTGTGGAGGATGTAGAAATGATTATATCCCAAATTATATCAATTCCACTGGACGATGGTGTTTCATTTCGGGTCAAACGGATATCGGAAATCATGGAAGAAGCAGATTATCCTGGTGTTCGTGTAAGCATGGAAACGAAATTTGATGGTGTAATCACACCATTAAAGATTGATATTTCTACAGGGGATGTAATTACACCAAGAGAAATCAAGTACAAATTTAATCTTATGCTTGAAGACCGCACTATTGAGGTATGGGCATATAATCTGGAAACGGTATTGGCTGAAAAATTGGAAACTGTTGTTAGTCGAAACGTTACAAATACACGAATGAGAGATTTTTATGATATTTATATTTTACAAAAGTTGTATGGAGAACAACTCCAAAAACAAGTTTTATGGACTGCACTTGTGGCTACAGCCAAAAAAAGGGGAACATTAGACCTGATAGAAGCTGAGGATATAAGAGAAATATTTGATGAAATTGAATCAAGTCCGGTTATGGAGACCTTATGGAAAACATATCAAAAAAATTATTCTTATGCTGCTGATATTTCATGGCATGCAATTGTGAAGTCAATCTGTGCATTATATGGAAGTATATTGGAGAATATGTATGACACATAAAAAACTGATATGTAATTTGCGTTAGCATTTTGAGTTGCCTAAATTCGAAAGTTAGGAAAATCTTAATAATTTCTCAGGCAATCCATTGTGAATTTAGATGTTGTATTTGCTATACTTAATTGGATATATGAGCAAAGGAGTTGAAAATATGTCTGAAAAGATATTGATTATAGATGACGAGCAAGATATAGCGGATCTGTTGGAGGTCTACTTGAAAAACGAAAATTACGTCGTTTATAAATTTTACTGCGCAACGGATGCCATGTCGTGTATTGAAAGCGGCGACATTGATCTTGCCATTCTGGATATTATGCTCCCGGATATGAACGGCTTTTCACTTTGCCAGCTTATCCGAAAGAAATACACTTATCCAATCATAATGCTAACGGCTAAAATTGAGGAAACGGATAAAATAACGGGGCTGACATTGGGCGCGGACGATTATGTGACAAAACCTTTTCGCCCACTTGAAGTAGTTGCCAGAGTGAAAGCACAGTTAAGACGTTACAAGAAATATTCGCCCGGTATCATCACAGAGAAAGTTCCATCGGAACTTTCCTATAACAAATTGTGCTTGAATGTTCAAACCCACGAATGTTTGTTGGATGGGGAACCTGTTTCTCTAACCCCGACAGAATTTTCTATTCTCCACGTCCTTTTGTCAAGTGCTGGAAATGTTGTAAGCATTGAGGAACTGTTTCATGCGGTTTGGAAAGATGAATACTACTCTAAAAACAGCAGCACAATTACTGTGCATATCCGGCATCTGCGCGAGAAACTGAACGATACTTCCGATACTCCGCAGTATATTAAAACGATTTGGGGTGTCGGCTACAAAATTTAAGCGAAAGGAGAACACTATGAAGAGAAAATCAAATTGTTTGGCAACTATTTTATTCTTAATTTATCTGGCACTTCTGGTTTGGATCATACTGTTCAAACTACAGTTTTCAATCAGTGATCTGGATAAAGTAAGGAGTATAAACCTTATTCCTTTTCACTATGACAAAGAAGTTGGCGCAGCATTTCACTTAACAGAGGTACTCGAAAATTTCTTGATTTTTGTTCCTATGGGCATTTATCTTCAAATGCTTCTGCCAAGAACAAAATTATATGTGAAGTTCATGCTGATTGCTGGAACAAGTTTTTTATTGGAAACTATGCAGTATATCTTAGCAGTCGGACGTTCTGATATTACTGATGTACTTACAAATACGGCAGGTGGTCTTTTGGGGCTTGCTGTATATTCGATGGCAGCCCGGTTAATCGGAAATAGAATAAAAGCAAACAGACTGTTTTCCATTCTGGCAGGCATAGTAAGTGTTGTCGTGATTGGTCTGCTTGGCTTTCTTCTGTTTGCTAATCGGTAGGAGGTGTATTCTCATGTCGAATAAAGAAATGACAACAGAAAAGCGCCTTAAAGTGCGCTTATACCTATCATTGCTGGTTTATACCGTTGTTGGATATGGTTTGACCCTTATCTTGGACTACACCTTTTCAAAATTTGACAACGGTATTTTTGCATGGCTCTACTGGCGGCTTGATCTGCTTTTTATTTTGTATCTGATGCTCGGCTTTATATGTATCTTCAATTACTATTGGAAAAAGCCGTGGGGCTATCTGGATGAAGTAATTGACGCAACCCAAACGGTCTATGAGCAGAACAATCATACAGTATCGTTGTCTGAGCCACTGAAAGAACTGGAGGAACAGCTCAATCAGATTAAAATGTCTGTTCTGTTGAGCAAGCAGGCTGCAAAGCAGGCAGAAGAAAAGAAAAATGAAATTATTATGTATCTGGCACATGATATACGCACCCCTCTCACAACAGTAATCGGCTATTTGAGCCTGCTCCATGAAGCCCCTGACATGCCTGAACAGCAAAAGGAAAAGTATGTAAAAGTGGCGTTGAATAAGGCAGAGCGCCTTGAAAAGCTCATCAATGAACTTTTTGAAATTACCAAGTACAATGCACATACGGTTATTATCAAAAAAGAAACTGTGGATTTACATTGTCTGATTGCGCAGGTAATAGATGAAATATATCCGACACTCTCCGCAAATGGCAATACAGCGGTATTTACTGCGGAGGATAACTTATCCGTGAACGCTGACCCTGAAAAACTGGCGAGAGTTTTCAGTAATCTTTTACGAAATGCTGCGTCATATAGTTACCCGCAGACAGAAATCACTATATCCGCCAAACGGTTAGAGCATGATATTCAGATCACTTTTGAAAATCATGGAAAAACAATTCCACAGGAACAGCTTAACAGTATATTTGAAAAATTCAATCGCTTGGATGATGCTCGGCTTTCTAATACAGGTGGTGCGGGACTTGGTCTTTCTATTGCGGAAGAAATTATACATTTACATGGTGGAAAGATTACTGCATCCAGTCAAAACGAAACCATAGACTTTGTGATTACATTACCACTTTCCGCTTAGGAAAATAAGAATGTGATCTTAGGAATTACTTAGGAATTTAAGCGTGTGATTTTTGAGATTGAAAAGCCTTTGTTCGGTACAATGATTATCGAACAAGGGCTTTTTATTGTTCAGCTGAAGCAAAAGAAAGGAGTGTAAGCATGGAACTGAAAATAGAGCATTTAAGCAAGCAGTTCAAAGACAAAACAGCAGTAAATGATGTCAATCTGACATTGACTCCCGGCGTTTGGGGACTTTTGGGGGCGAATGGTGCAGGGAAAACCACGCTCATGCGCATGATTGCTGATATTATGACACCAACCAACGGAGCGGTTTACTATGACGGAAAAGACATTCGAGAGTTAGGTGAAGTCTACCGAAGCAAGTTTGGCTTTTTGCCGCAGGATTTTGGGTATCACCGGGATTTTACGGTCAAAGATTATTTGGAGTATATGGCTGCGCTGAAAGATATTCCTACAAGGGCAACCACCCAAAAGATCAATCATTTGTTGGACATTCTTTCGCTCTCCGATGTGAAAAAGAAAAAAATCTCCAATCTGTCAGGCGGCATGAAGCGTCGTGTTGGTATTGCGCAGGCTATGTTGAACGACCCGGAGATACTGCTATGGACGAAGAAGAAGAACAGATCGAGACCGTTTCAAGTTTTGTGTAAACGTTAAAAACTGATAT
>NZ_BAAHSH010000019.1:0-15841 GCF_054660755.1 Faecalimonas hominis | reverse complement strand
ATCTTGACATAGGACCATAAACCGCCAAAAATAATTGCTTACATTCTTTTTGACTAACATTCTTTTTACTCATTCCATGTAATAAAAAATTTCTGTTTAATACCTTTGTATCTAATTGAAAATCTTTGCCATTTTCAAACAATTTCGTTAAATATGCTATAAGATTATTCATTTGAAGTAAGAAAAAACTTTGTTGTAAAAGATCTTCCTTTAATCCACTTTTTTTTATTTTTTCAAAAAATCTACTATCGCCTTTTCTCCTACTTCCCTTTTTAACTGGCTGACGTTTATATATCATTCCATCTATCATAGAACACAATATCATCGCACAAGCCTTATAACACTTATTATTATAACAATATATAGCTTCATTTAAATCCTTATGATTTAGTCGCATTCCTTGTAAATTCGAAAACAAATCTTCCATATCATTTTTTCTCAAATATCGTAAAGCTATTTTATCTCTTTCCGACTTATCAGCAATTTTTGTTTTAAATAAACCCGCAGGTGCATGCGGAATTATTGTCCATCCATTTTCGCCCCAATACTTCATTCCCTCATTCCAATCATCCCAATTAAATTCTGGTAATGAGCTTTTAATTTTTGCCAAGGAATCGCTTATCTGATTTTGAATACCTCTAACGATATCATTAAACCCTGAAAATACTGATGAAAAATCATATTTCTGGATTTGGGCAAACAGATTATTTCTCATTGTCGCAATTTTTTTCTGTATTTCTAACATTCCACTTTTCATGTTTTCAAAAGTGTACTTATTATACTGTTTTACCGCATTTTCAAATTTTTTATATTCATCGTTTTCGTCATGATTTTCGTCATAGAATTCTTTCAACTTCCTATTTTGTTCTAATAATACCTTTATATATTTTTTACATGGTTCTGTTGGATCGTTTAAAATATCATTGATACTTGGACTACCTTCCCCTGTTTTATTTATTTCCAATTGTAGAATTTTTGCAATTTTATTTTTCCAATTTTCCTCATTTATATCTTCTATTAACTGTTCATAAACATAAATCGAAAAAATTGGTTTTATCTTATAGCTATTATTTGCTATCGATATTACATATTCCTTTTGCTCTGGAACATCAATAACTATTGTATCATCAGCTTCTGATATAACATCTTTTTCCATACTTTTACCTCGTTATTCTTTAGTCAACGATTCCAAATTTATTAAACACTTTTTCAACGTATATAATATATCACAATTCTGCCTTTTTGCTCTTCATTTTTAATTATACCACCTGTTTTGTGACTTTCTCATGCTAGGAAACAAAGTATTCTATAATATACCTCACCATCTAACTTTTCTCTATTATAATCTCAATTTCTCTTTTCATTAATCGGAAAATATTTCCACGATAGTTTATGAAAAGTTGGGGAATCTTACGCTATCATACGTTAAAAGTTGGGTAAATATTGGGGAGTTACACTATTCCCCAACAAAATAAAACAAGCAATCTCCGCTCACTTATTTCAGAAGAATGAGGCGAAGTTTCATACGACAGTTGGGGAATTGAAATTCCCCAACTCACTCCCCAACTTTTACCCAATTCCATGCATAAATAGCGATAATTTACGATAAGTCAAAATTTATTCCCCAACACGCAAAAAAACCTTGAATCATCCCATTTTCATAGGAAATTCAAGGTTTTTCGTTGATTTACATGATAATAATACGGTTCAAATTCTTATGCGAACTGTAAGATTATGCGTTCATCTGTGCAGCTACTTCAGCAGCGAAATCTTCATTCTTTTTCTCAAGACCTTCACCTGTCTCAAAACGAACGAATCTCTTAACTGTTACATTTGCACCGTTTTCTTTAGCAACTTTTTCTACATATTTAGCTACTGTGTAATCGCTATCCTGTACATATACCTGATCTAATAAACAAATTTCTTTTAATTCTTTGTTTAAACGTCCGATAATCATTTTTTCAATGATGTTATCCGGTTTTTCAGGATTTTCTGTTTTTGCCTGTGCTAATAAAATTTCTTTTTCGTGTTCTAAGTAGTCTGCTGCTACTTCATCACGAGAAACATATTTTGGTGACATTGCTGCTACCTGCATTGCTACATTTCTTAAGCAGCCTTTGATTTCGTCGTTTACAACGTCTGCATCTGCTTCGATTAAAACACCGATTCTTCCGCCACCGTGAATGTATGATACTACACAGCCTTCTGTCTCAACTTTTTCAAATCTTCTGATGTTTAAGTTTTCTCCGATTACAGAAATTTTTTCTGTTAAAACTTCTTTTACTGTTTTTGAGTTGTCTGATACCCATGCTTCTGCTAAGAAAGCATCAATGTCAGTTGCGTTTGTATTTAAAGCCTGATTTGCAACTTCTTCTACATATGTCTGGAAGTCTGCATTTTTAGCAACGAAGTCTGTTTCAGAGTTTACTTCAACGATTGCTGCCACTTTATCATCTTTAACGATAGCTTTAACGATACCTTCTGCTGCGATTCTTCCTGCTTTTTTGTCTGCTTTAGCCTGACCATTCTTTCTTAAGAATTCAACTGCCTCGTCCATGTTACCGTTTGTTTCATTAAGAGCTTTTTTGCAGTCCATCATACCTGCACCTGTCATTTCTCTTAATTCTTTTACCATACTTGCTGTAATTGCCATGATAATTTCCTCCATATGAAATATTATTTGTTTCTTTAAAAAATGCTTCAACCTTTCGTTAGGCTGAAGCATTTATGTTTGAAATTCTTACGCTTCTTCAGCTGCTTCTACTTCTTCTGCAACTTCTTCGTATACGTCTTCAACACCTGTTGTTCCCTGATTTGCTTCAATAACAGCATCTGCCATTTTTGCTACAATTAATTTAACGGCTCTGATTGCATCATCGTTACCAGGAATTACATAGTCTAATTCTTCTGGATCACAGTTTGTATCAGCGATACCGATTAATGGAATACCAAGTGTGTGTGCTTCCTGAACACAGATTCTTTCTTTTTTAGGGTCAACTACGAAGATTGCATCTGGTGCTTTCTTCATATCTTTGATTCCACCTAAGTTCTTTTCAAGTTTATCCCATTCTTTTTTGATTTCGATAACTTCTTTTTTAGGTAATACATCGAATGTTCCATCTTCAGACATTCTTTCGATATCTTTTAAGCGGGCAATTCTGCTCTGGATTGTTTTGAAGTTTGTAAGCATTCCACCTAACCATCTTTCGTTTACGTAGAACATTCCACAACGTTCTGCTTCAGTTTTGATAGCGTCCTGAGCCTGTTTTTTAGTTCCTACAAAAAGAATTGTTCCACCTTCTGCTGCGATATCAGACATTGCTTTGTATGCTTCATCTACTTTTCCTACAGATTTCTGTAAGTCGATGATGTAGATTCCGTTTCTTTCTGTGTAGATGTACTCAGCCATTTTAGGGTTCCATCTTCTTGTCTGATGTCCAAAGTGAACACCTGCTTCTAATAATTGTTTCATTGAAATAACACTCATGTTTTTTCCTCCATTGGTTTTTACTTCCGTATGCTTCTACTCCTTAAGACCGACTTTATCAGTTTAGGCACCGTTAAGGCTCACCACATACGTGTTTTTTTGCGACTATCATAGTATAGCATATGAATTTTACCGGTGCAAGAAGTTTTCTTTATATTTTACCTATATTTTCAATTCTTTCCTACCAATATCTTCTAATCGCTAAAATTGTTCTATATGTAGCTGTTCCTGTTTTTATTCCGCCTTGTGGATATGGTTTTGGGTTTGACGCGTGTACAATACGTCCTCCACCAATATAAATTGCCACATGACCGTCATAACAGATAATATCTCCCGGAAGGGCATTAGCCAATCCATTCACCGCTTTTCCGCCGTATCTTTGTTCTTTAGAATTTCTCGGCACTCCTGAAATACCACAAATCGCATGGATTTTAGATGTAAATCCGGAGCAGTCAATTCCATTATATAAGTCATTTCCGCCCCATACATATGGATTTCCCACATATTTCAAGCCTTCATTTGCAATCTGCTGTCCCTTAGATGCATTTGATGGTTTGTCTTCCGCTTCAGGCTCCGTCGGTTTTGACGGTTTATCCGGTTTTGACGGCTTTGACGGTTTATCCGGTTTTGGGGTTGATGGTTTGTCTTCCTCATCTTTGTCATTATTATCATTATTTGATGACGGTCTGTTTGTTTGTGGTTTTGACGGTTTTGTATCAGACAGTTCTGCTTCCATCTGTTGTGTCTGTTGTTCTAAACGTCTCGCTTCTTCTTCTGCCTGTCTCTGTGCATTTGCTAACTGTACATCAAAATCCGCAACCTGTGTTTTCATCGTCTCGATAGTTGTCTTCAACTCTTTTTCCTGCTGTTCATATGTAGTCGCCATAAACTCCATATCTGCTTTTCCGGATTCCAAATCCTGTTTAAGTGTTGCCACTTTTTCTTTTGATTTTTTATATTCATTCAACATTTTTCTATCGTAAGAATGAACATTTTTCATATATTCAACCTGATTGATAACTTCTCCAAAACTTTCCGCACCAAGCAGCGCAGAAATTTCATTACCGTCACCATTTTCATACATATATTTAATGCGAATCAGCATTTGTTTATACTGTTCTTCTTCTTTTTTCTTTGCTTCCTGTAAATCCTTGTCTGCCAATGTAATTTTCGCTTCCTGATTTCTAATATCACCCTTTAATACTTCAAAATCAGTCAATAATGTTACCAGTTTGCTGTTAGCATCTTCAAGTTTCTTTTCTGTTTCCTCCTTATTCTGTTCAATCTGATTTACATTTGGAGAAGCCAGTGCAGGAACTACAATCAATGAACTTGTAATAACCGTTGCAATAAATATTTTTTTAATCTTTTTCATCATATTCCTCCCAAATATGAACCCTTATTATCTACTTACATATAGTTTTAACATACTACACTTCTTTTTATCTTTCAACACTTTTTGACAAAATTTCACTAACACATTTTTCCAGCACAACGACAAAAGAGGAATTGCTCACACAATTCCTCTCATTTCTTTTACCAATATCTTTTAAACCACGGTGAACCGTATACTGATGCAACTTTAACAACATCGCCCGGCTTCGGCGCATGAATCATCTGTCCTCCACCGATGTAAATTCCAACATGTCCACTGTAACATACAAGGTCTCCCGGCAATGCACTTGCCATATTCGCAACTCTCTTTCCTCCGGCACCCTGTGCTCCTGAAGAATGTGACAGGTAAATACCTGCTGCCTGATGCGCTCTCATTGTTAAACCTGAACAGTCAATACCTGATTTGGATTCTCCACCCCATACATAAGGTGTTCCTAAATAACTGTATGCCGTACTTACAATAATAGATGCTTTGCTTGAGTCTGATGGTATATTAACAGCCTCATCGTTATTTGAAGAGCCGCCCTTGTTTCCACCGTTATTGCTTCTTTCAGCAGCCTTTCTTGCCGCTTCTTCTCTTGCTGCTTCAATCTGTGTATCGAAGTTTGCAATCTCACCCTGTTTTTCTTTGATTGTATCGTCTAATTTCTGTTTATCTTTTTCAAAGTCTTTCTGCATTTTCTCAATATCAGAAAGTTCTTTCTCTAAACCTGATTTTAACTTTGTAATCTGTTTCTTTGTCTTCTCATACTCTGTTAACATCTTTCTGTCATAATCATGTACGTTTTCAACGTATTCCGCTTCACTTAACACTTCGCCCATTCCATCTGATGATAACAGACCTTCCACGAAACTTGTATCTCCTGCTTCGTACATATATTTGATACGATACAGCATCTTTTCATACTGTTCTTTTTCTTTCTTTTCTGCCTCTTTTAATTTTGCAGTAGCCTCTGTTACTTCTTTTCCCTTAGTAACCAAATCCTCTTCCACTTTATTGATTTTATTCATTAAAGATGCCAATTCAGACTGAAGAGAATCCACTTCCTTCTGAGTTGCTTTTTTATTCTGCTCTAAATCATTTACGCTTGGTGTCGCCAATACAGGTGTGACTACCAATGAAGCCGCTAAAACGGATACGCCCAAAACTTTTCCAAATTTTTTCATGATTTAACCTTCCTATTACATTATTATTAAATTCAACAAGGTAAGTATACTTCATCTGTTTTGATTTTTCAATACTTTTTTAACATTTCTGTAACATTCTATTTTAAGTTTCCGTTTTCGCTTCTTTCTTAAACAGTTTTTGCATAAGTACAAAGAAACTAGATGCTGCCGCACCACATATAACCGTGACAATTCCAACGCGTATGACATTTCCAAATATCCATGTATACATTCCGCATTCTGTTCCAATTACACTTGTCAGATTTATGACTGTATGGAATAAAATCGATGCCTTTAAACTTCCGTATTTTTCATATATATATACTGCAAGGTATCCCAAAACAAAGCCATAAATTGCCTGCACAAGATTTCCATGATAAAGCCCAAACATTAAGGCACTAAAAAGCATCGCCTTTTCTCTTTTCATAATAAATGACAGACGTTTGTAAATAATCCCTCTAAACATAAATTCTTCTGCAATCGGAACGACAAGCCCCAGACCGATAAGTTGTATGAGAAAATTCTCTTTGTACAAGGCCGCTGTCGTTTCCTCATATGTTCCGCTGTATGCGGCAACATTTCCCAGTACAAGAAGATTGTTCAACCCAATGCAGGCCGTAATTCCCAGTCCGATTATGACTGCGTATTTCAGAATCGGCACCCGCTCTCTTTCTGCAATCCCAATCTCTTTTTCATATTTTGTATCTTTCCTGTACATCAGCCAAAAAAGCGGAATAACGCAAAGCGCCACCACAGATGTAATCAATGTTAAATGGGACATGAATACTTTCATTACAGCCGCCGTTGTTTCTTCAACATTTATAACTCCTCCCTTTTGTATTTCAGGAATCATGATAATGAGTGAAGCAATAATTTCCACAACAAGCGACACTGCATAATAAACCAAAAACGGAGAAATGATGGCAAATACTCCTATCCTTCTCTTTTTTTCCATATTTCTTTCCTCTCTTTCTTTATCACCTGCTTATTTTCCTAATACGCTGCAAGCGAAAAACTGATAAATCTCACTCTCCATTCCCTTTAATGACCCCTGTACCATTTCCGGCTTTCCGCCGCCTCTTCCCGAAAATGTTTCGTTTAGGCTTTTCGCTATCGGACGGGTGTCAACACTTCGGCTTCCCACTACATAGCGATAGCCCTCACTGTCGTTTCCAAAGAATACCCCACATATTTTTACATCTTTTTCTAACAGTAAATTCACTAATTCACGCGGAGCATTTCCGCTTAATTCCGAATCAAACAGACAGACTGTTTCCTGTCCCGGCTCAATCCGGCTCGCCTTGCTTCTCAATAATTTATCCTGCAATAAAGCAATCTCATTTTTCAATTGTGCTTTTTCCTCTTTTAATTGTTCTACCGCCTCATCAATCTCATTTTCTTTTGCTGACATCAAAACAGAAACTTTTCTCACACTCGCCTCTTTCTCATTGTAATCGGCCAGCGCTCTAAAACCGCAAAGCATGGTAATTCGCACTCCGCCTTTATAGTTCTGCACGTTTGTCAGTTTTATCAAACCGATTTCGCCCGTCTTTTTCACATGTGGCGCACAGCAGGCACATACATCATAGCCATCGATTGTCACAATACGAATTTGTCCCTCAATTTCAATTTTACTTCGATATTCTATTGTATGCAATTCTTCTTTTGTCGGATAATCAACTTGTATGTCCAGATTTTTTACAACCGCCCCATTAGCCAACAATTCTATTTCCCTTAACTGCTCTTTTGTCAACACTCCGTCAAAATCCATTGTGACGGTGTCCTGTCCCAGATGAAAGCCTACATTATTATAACCATACTTCCGATGAATCAGGCCGGAGACAATATGTTCCCCTGAATGCTGCTGCATTTTAGAAAATCTCTCTTCCCAGTCTATTTTTCCCGTCACCGTCTTTCCTTGTTCCAAAGGTTTCTCAGTCATATGATAAAGTATCCCGTCTTTCTCCTGCACATCAAATACTCTGACACCATCGAGAGTTCCTGTGTCCGCGCTCTGTCCGCCGCCCTCAGAAAAAAAGGCAGTCCTGTTAAGAACTACCTTGTAATATTTTTCTTCCTTCTCACAGGATTCTACACTTGCCGTAAACTCTGCCAAATGACTGTCTTTATAAAACAATTTTTCTGTCATCTTTACATCCTTTCCGGAGCCTCAAATCCCAGCATATCAACACACGCTTCAAACACTTCTTTTGTTAAAAGCAGCATAGAAATAAAACTTTTCTGTCTTTCTTCGTTTTCTTCCGCAAGAATCTTTGTCTCATGATAGAAACGGTTGAAAGCGTTTGCAAGTTCATATACATATGCACAAATCTTATGCGGCGCTTTTTCTTCATAAGCAGTTTCAATTACAGAATTAAATTTTGTAATTTCAAGCATGAGTGCTTTTTCGCTGTCGGATACCGCCTTCTTGACAGATGCTCTTGCCGGAGTTGTTTTCATCTCCGTATATTTTGCCAGAATAGATTTGATACGCACAATTGTATATAAAATGTATGGCCCTGTATTTCCCTCAAAAGAAGTAAATCTGTCTACGTCAAACACATAATCTTTTGATGCCTGATTAGATAAATCTCCATACTTAATCGCAGATAAACCGACGATTTTAGCAGTTTTGCGCGCTTCCTCTTCCTCGATGGCACGGTTTTCCATGATTTTTCCGTACATTCTTTCTTCAATGTCTCCGATAAGATTTTCAAGACGCATAACGCCCCCTTCTCTTGTCTTAAACGGCTTGCCATCTTTTCCATTCATTGTTCCAAATCCGATAAATGTAAGTTTTGTATCATCTTTTACAATATGTGCTTTTCTTGCGCTTCTGAACACCTGTACAAAATGTAATTCCTGGCGTTTATCTACTACATAAATCACCTCATCAGGATTGTACAGTTTTTCACGTTCGATTAAAGTTGCAAGATCTGTTGTTCCATATAATGACGCCCCGTCCGATTTCAAAATCATACATGGCGGGATTTCTTTTGTGTCTGTCTCTTCTTTTACATCAATCACCAAAGCACCGTCATCATATCTTGCATAACCTTCTTTTTTCAGGTATTCCACCATATCCGGAATATACGGTTGCGCGTCGGATTCCCCTTTCCAAAGGTCAAAATCCACATTCAGGTTTGCATAGTTCTTCTTTAAATCGGCAACAGATACACGCATAATGTGTTTCCATATTGCAGTATATCCTTTATGTCCGTTCTGCAATAAATATGTTGCGTGAAGCGCCTCTTCCTTATAATCGTCATGTTCTTTTGCATAAGCGCTGGCTGTCGGATAAATCTCCTCAAGTTCATCAATCGTAAATGGCGCTTCTTCCGGATATTCCCCTGCAAAATTTTCATCAAAATACGGCAGTTCCGGTTTACGTTTTTTCAATTCCGTAATGATCAGTCCCATCTGGTATCCCCAGTCTCCCAAATGAACGTCACCGATAACTTCATCTCCCATAAAACGTGCAATACGTTTAACACTCTCACCGATAATTGCTGTACGCAAATGTCCCACATGCAATGGTTTAGCCACATTTGCTCCGCCGTAGTCAATAACGATTGTCTTAGGTTCTTCATTCTGCTCAAGTCCTAAATGGTCGTCTTCACTCATTTTGTTCAGATAATCCGCAACGAATTCCTCACTCAATTTAATATTAATAAATCCCGGATTTACCGCTTCCACTTTAGAAATTGCTTCACTGTTCTGTAATTTTTCAACAACATCTCCCGCAATCATAATCGGCGCTTTTTTATATGCCTTTGCCGCAGCCATCGCACCGTTACACTGGTATTCACATAAATCAGGGCGGTTTGATAAAGTTACCTTCCCATACTTCGCCTCATAACCGGACTCTTCAAAAGCCTTCTCTAATTCTCCACTGATAATATCTGCTATCTTCTTCATAGTGCCTCCTTGTATATATAAATCCTATATCACATATAATAAGTAATATTTGTTATACTTTGTATATTTTATCATATGAGATAATGAACAACAACCATATATTTCAAAACCTTTCTTGCCTTTTTCTCGTATTCATGCTATTATATCAGTAACAATTACTATTATTAAGGAGGTTTATTATGAATAAAAATGTATTTCGCAACTTTTCGTACGGAGTTTATCTTATTTCTTCTTTAGATAAAGAAAGGCCATCCGGCTGCATTGCCAACAGCGCCATGCAGATTACTTCCGCACCTGCAACCATTGCCATCAGCATCAATCATGATAACTTTACAAATGAATGTATTCGCCAATCCGGGCAGTTTGCCATTTCCATTTTGTCAGAAAACACTTCTCCCGATCTAATTGGGCAGTTCGGTTTCCAATCAGGCAAAGATGTGAATAAGTTTGACACGATTCCATTCCAAACTGTATCAGGACTTCCAATACCTGATGACTGCTGCGGATATGTTACCTGCAAGGTTATTGACACAATGGAAACTTCTACTCACACCGTTTTTCTCGGCGAAGTAACAGATGGAGATATTTTAAAAGATGAACCTCCAATGACATATGCTTACTACCACAAAGTTGTCAAGGGAAAAAGTCCTAAAAATGCCCCTACCTACATTCCCGAAGACTCTTCCTCCTCAACGAAGCACTGGGTTTGCGGCGTATGTGGATATATTTATGACGGGGATACTCCTTTTGAGGAATTACCTGACACATATCAATGTCCAATTTGCAAAGTGACAAAAGATAAATTTGAATATAAATAAACAGACAGTTAAGAAAGGATACAATATGTTGAAATTAGGTTCTCATGTAGGAATGAGCGGAAAAGAAATGTTATTAGGCTCAGCCAAAGAGGCAGTTTCCTACGGCGCAAATACCTTTATGTTTTATACCGGCGCTCCACAAAACACAAAAAGAAAAGAGATTTCCGAGTTAAATATTGAACCGGCATGGGCATATATGAAAGAACACAACATCAACGAAATCGTTGTGCATGCTCCGTATATTATCAATCTTGCAAATACAGTCAGGCCGGAGACTTTTGAATTAGCGGTAGATTTTCTCCGCTTAGAACTGGAACGTGCCTCTGCCTGCAAAAGTAATACTTTAATTTTACACCCGGGTGCTCATGTGGGAGCGGGAACTGATGCGGGAATCGAACAGATTGCCAAAGGAATTAACGAAGTTCTGACAAAAGATACTACCTGCAATATCGCTCTTGAGACAATGGCGGGAAAAGGGACGGAAATCGGAAGAACTTTTGAAGAACTGGCACAGATTTATGACAAAGTTGTTTATAACGATAAACTACGCGTCTGTTTCGACACCTGTCATACAAACGACAGCGGATACGACATTGTCAACGATTTTGACGGTGTAATCGAAAAATTTGATAAATTAATCGGTAAAGACCAGATTGCTGTTTTTCACATCAATGACAGCAAAAATGTTCTCGGTGCAAAAAAGGACCGACACGCCAATTTAGGTTTTGGTGAAATTGGCTTTGATGCCATTTCTTATATTGTACACCACAAAGATTTTGAAGAAATCCCTAAAATTTTGGAGACACCTTATATCCCGTCGCCAACAAAGGCAAAGAAATCTTACGCACCTTATCGGTATGAGATAGAAATGCTACGTGCAAATGCTTTTCAGACGAACATTATAGATACCATTCTTCAAGACAATGAATAACACGAAACTCCTCTTTCACGGGGAGTTTTTTCTTGACTAATTTATATATGTGTTTTATTATTGTATTAGATATATAATACAATATGTTATTTTAAATAAAGGAGATGATAATTTTATGGCATGGGACTTGGACAACGACCGCCCTATTTATCTGCAAATCATGGAACGAATTTCTCATGATATTATTGCCGGCACTTACCACGCAGGCGATAAACTACCTTCTGTACGTGATTTAGCTCTGGAAGCGGCAGTTAATCCCAACACAATGCAGAAAGCACTATCAGAATTAGAGAGGCAGGGACTCGTATATTCTCAAAGGACAAGCGGACGTTTTATTACGGAGGATACAAAAATGTTAAACAAATTAAAGGCCGACATGGCTGAGGAGCATATTCGTGAATTTTTAGAAAAGATGAAACATTTAGGTTTTCCGAAAGAAGAAATTCTAGCATTAATTGAACAGACTATGAAGGAGGAACGTTAAATGAAACCAATAATAGAGTGCCGTTCACTCACAAAAAAGTATGGTGATTTCTATGCTTTAGATAATTTGAACCTCACACTGTCACGAGGAGAAATCATCGGCCTTTTAGGTCCAAACGGAAGCGGCAAAACAACTTTAATCAAATTACTGAACGGTTTGCTCACATTGACTTCCGGTGAAATCTATATTGATGGCGAGCCGCTCGGAATCAAAACAAAAAAAATCGTGGCTTATCTCCCTGAGAGAACTTATTTAAACGCCCACAGAAAAGTTAAGGATATCATCTCTTATTTCGAAGATTTCTATGACAACTTCGATTCCGAGAGAGCATACCGTATGTTAAAGCATTTGGAAATCAACCCTGACGCAAGACTTAAATCTCTCTCGAAAGGGACGAAGGAAAAGGTACAACTCATTCTCGTTATGAGCAGAGACGCTGATCTTTATATTTTAGATGAACCGATTGGTGCCGTTGATCCCGCTGCAAGAGATTATATTTTAAATACTATTCTTACGAACTATAATGAAAATGCTACCATTTTGTTATCGACTCATTTGATTCACGATATCGAAAATATTTTGGACAGAGTTATCTTTATACAAAACGGACACGTTATTCTTAACTCGACTGTAGATGAGATCCGAACGGAAAAGAGACAATCTGTAGACACATTATTCAGGGAGGTATTCAAATGTTAACAAAACTAATTAAATACGACTTAAAATCACTTTCCCGTGTCCTGATTCCGGCAAATATACTTCTGCTTATTTATTCTTTTTTGGCGCGGTGCGTAATTACTTCGGAATTATATAACGACCTTCCATACTTTGTTATCGGACTCGGAATCACAACGTACATCATTCTTCTTGTACTAATCAATTATATAACACTTTTTGCGGTTCTTTATCGTTTTTACAAAAACCTTTTTACTGATGAAGGCTATTTAACACTGACACTGCCGGTAACACCTTCCCAGCATTTACTTGCCAAAACAATCAGTGGTACATTTTGGGTTGTTTTAAGTTATGCAGTTATAACCATATCCATTCTGATGCTTGTTCTTGTTCCGGACGTAATAAAGCATTCTGACATGATTATGAGTGAATTGACGAAGAGTCTTGAAATGCCTGCTTCTTTCTTTTTCATTTCAACTTTTATGGTTGGACTTATTTCATGTTTTTTTGCTTTACCGTTTTATTATGTCTGCATTGCGTTGGGACAGTTATTTAACAAACACCGTATACTTGCCGCTGTCATTCTCTTCTTCGCTCTTTCCAGCGTAGTGAGCGTGATAAGTCTTATTATACTGTTTGTAGTGGGAGCATTTCCGCTTCTCTTCGGACCTGCCTCCAACCTTTCAGAAATGACAAATGTCTCGCATCTGCTGTCAACTTCTTATGGAGTCAGCTGCATCATTATGGTTATTCAGGGAGTTCTTTCTTATGTAGTAACATTGTACATTATGAAGAAAAAAATTAATTTAGAATAGGTCAAGGGACTGTTGCAAAAGTAGATGAACACTCTGCCGGAGCAACAGTTCCTTTTTTCCACTTAATACTGTATCAAAAGAAAAAGACAATCCATTTCTTAATTGAACTGTCTTTCCCGTTTCTCTATTCGGTTTTCATTTCTTTTTTATTTATCTCTGAGCGAGTTCATACATTGCCGTAGCGACAATCTGGAATGATTTCATTAATTTATCAATTTCCGCATATTCATTTGGCTGATGAATCACATCGTCGTCTCCCGGGAAGATAGGACCAAATGCTACCATGTTATCAAATGCTTTTGCGTATGTACCACCGCCAATCGCAATCGGCTCTTCTGTGCTTCCTGTGTATTCACGGTACACGCCCATCAATTTCTGTACCAATTCAGATTCTTTAGATACATACAGAAGTTTTCCTGTCTGTTCTACCTCCGCATCTAAACCATATTCTTTTGCCTTTTCTTTGATTGTCTCTGTTATCTTTACGTTGTCCGCATTGTTTGGATAACGCACATCTAATGTAAAGAATAATTTATCCTCTGTACAGTTTACCACTCCGAAACATACTGAAGTTTCTCCTGTCTCTTCATCGTTGGCGTATACGCCTAATGTTTCTCCTTTTGTTTCCGTATTGATTTTATCCAATACGAAATCAATCATCTTCTGTAAATCTCCGCCTAAATCAATTCCATTTTCTTTCAATGCAGTAAATAACTGAATTGCCGCATTCTGTCCTAAGTGAGGGAGACTTCCGTGTGCTCCTCTTCCTGAAGATACAATCACTGTCTTTCCATCTTCTTTTGTTACGGAAATATGGTCTGTTGCAGGAAAATCAAAATCTCCCTCCACTACCATTGTACATTTTGGTGTAACAACATTCTTTGCCGTACCTCCCGTGATTGAAATTACTTTGACCGTTGAAGGATTCTCCACTTTCTTTGTCACTTCCCAGAAAATCTGCCCCTTCTCACAGAAGATTACAGGATATTCCGCATCAGGAGTAAATCCAATCGTCGGCTTTTCTCCTCCCACTTTAATATAATGCTGTACGCATGACGAGCCGTTCTCCTCATCTGTTCCAATCATTACACGGATTCTTCTGTCTATTGGAAGTCCTAAATCTTTGATGGCTTTCATCGCATAAATTGCTCCGATTGTAGGTCCTTTATCATCTAACACACCGCGTCCGTACATCTTTCCATCATGTACTTCGCAGCCAAGCGGATCATAATCCCAGCCTTCTCCCAATGGTACAATATCAACGTGTCCTAAAACACCTACCATCTCTTCACCTTCACCGTATTCAATCCAACCTACTCTGTTGTCAACATTTCCTGTCCTGAATCCTAATTTTTCTCCCAATGCGAGCAAATGATCTAATGCAGCCTTTGGCCCCTCACCATAAGGCGCTCCCTCTTTTGCTTCGCTTTTCACACTTTCAATTGCAACACTTTCACGGATTGACGCAAAAATGTCCTCTTTTAATTCCAGCATTCTTTCATCTAGTTTTTCATTTCTCATGTTGTCATGCCCTCTCTTCCTACTTAAATTAATTATCTCTAGTTTATCTGAAATGTCACAATAAAGCAAGCACTCTTTCACTTTAATTTCATAAAATTTAATCAAAGTTGATTTTCAGATATACAAAAAGATTGCATTAAAAAAGGATTCTTATGTTTCACCATAAAAATCCTTCTGCGTTCATAAAAATATTTTGTTAAAATAATGATAAGATACACATCTAGGCGGATTCGAACCGCCGCTCATGCCTCCGGAGGGCATTGCTCTATCCCCTGAGCTATAGATGCATACTTGCATTTGCCATTTTCTCCAAATGCCCTATTAGTTTAACACATTTTTCTTCAAAAGTAAAGAATCAACTCATCTTCTTCGCCCGAATATCATAAAAGTAAACCCGATTGGATAAAACCTCCTCTTCCTCCACCTGTGTTTCATTTATTTCCGTGACCATTCTTTCCATTTCTTCCCGGCTTGGCGCTTTGCTCTCCGGAACTATAATCAATAGCGATAGGTAAGGTCTGAGTAGAGGACTGACTCCACTTTCCACCTTTTCCCCCGCTCCGCACCGTACGTGAGACTTTCACCTCATACGGCGCTCCATCAAATTAAACCTATTTACTCAATTATGGC
>NZ_BAAHSH010000018.1:0-19218 GCF_054660755.1 Faecalimonas hominis | reverse complement strand
AACATCTTTTTTCATTTTTTTACATTTTTCCCCACAATCATTCAACCATACAAAAATATATAAGCATCTAAGTTCAAACTTATTTGAAACAAAGATGCTTATATATTTTATACAGGGTGTTTAGACGAACTGAATTGCTTCACTTATATTTTTCACTCCGACAATTTCAATTCCCTTTATATTTTTCACCGTTTCTACAGATACCTCCGGAACAATACATGTTTGGAAACCGAGTTTTTTCGCCTCAGACACTCTCTGTTCCGGCATGCTGACTGCACGAACTTCACCGCTTAGCCCCACTTCCCCAAAAGCAATCACTTTGTCCCCGATAGGTTTGTTCTTATAACTGGAAACAATCGCCAATATAATTCCCAAATCAATGGCGGGTTCATTCATTTTGATTCCGCCTGCAATATTTACATAGGCATCATAATTAAATAGAGGTAAACCGATTCTTTTTTCCAAAACTGCCATAAGTAAATTTACCCTATTGTAATCCGTACCTGCTGCCGTTCTTCTCGGCATTCCAAATCCGCTCTGACAGACAAGCGCCTGTATTTCAAGAAGAATCGGCCTTGTTCCCTCCATAGAGCATGCAACAACCGACCCGGACGCCCCTTCCGGTTTCCCATTTAACATAAATTCAGACGGGTTTTTCACTTCCTGTAATCCTGATTGTCTCATTTCAAACACACCGATTTCATTTGTCGAGCCAAAACGATTTTTTACGCCGCGCAAAATTCTATAAGAAGCATGCCTGTCTCCCTCAAAATATAATACTGTATCCACCATATGTTCCAGTACTCTGGGACCTGCCACTGTCCCTTCTTTCGTCACATGACCTACAATAAAAATAGAAATATTCAATCCTTTCGCCAACTGCATCAAAACATTTGTGGATTCCCTGACCTGTGACACACTCCCCGGCGCTGATGTGACGTCCTCGCTGTACATTGTCTGTATGGAATCAATGATAACGATTTCCGGTTTACGTCTTTCAATTACTCCTCTGATTGTATTCAGACTCGTTTCACATAAGAGGGAAAGTTCATCTGTAAATTCTCCCATTCGCATTGCCCGCAATTTAATCTGTTTGAGAGATTCCTCACCTGAAATATAGAGAACCTGATGTTTTTCCTGTGAAAGTTTTTGACAAACCTGAAGAAGAAGTGTCGATTTACCAATGCCGGGGTCGCCGCCCACCAGTATAAGTGAACCTGGCACAATGCCTCCACCAAGCACCCTGTCCAATTCTTCTATTCCTGTTTTCGTCCTCTCCTCCGAATCTGTCTTCACGCTGGATAATGTAACCACTTCCGCACGGCTGACGGTTTTCGAAAAACTTACGCCGTCTGAAATTGTTTCTTCCACAAATGTATTCCATTCTTTGCACATCGGACATTGACCAAGCCATTTTTTCTCTTCATGCCCGCAATTCTGACAGAAAAATACACTTTTCTTTCCTTTTGCCATATCTGTTCCTTTCTATATAAGAAAGAAGAGCCACAAATCGTCTTGCAACTCTTCTTTATAAATTCTTGCTATGCTCTTACTACCTGGATTTCCACCGGTACATTTTCATTGAGTTCTGCGCTTATACTCAATTTTCCGCTTAAATTCGTTTTCATTCTTCCGACATTTGTATCGTCCATATACACCGTGTACTCCGTGTCCGCTTCCATTTCCAACGTAAACTGTACGTCCTGTCTTCCTGAAACACTGAAAGATACTGTGTCTTCTGTCACTTTCAAATGTTCTACCGCTGTTCCCGGCACAGATTCATATAGAAACATTCCGTTTCTCTCTAACTTTGTAATCTCTGCAAATGTCTTAACTTTATATAAATCTCCCTGAAATTCAACATCTTCCAGTTTTGTCTTCTTATCCAGTGTGTAATCCCCAAAACTAAGTGTTCCGTCTTCTTCCACACGTAATAGTTCTTTCACCGCAGCCATTTTATAAATCCTCCTATGGTATTCTTTTGTTATTTCATTATTATATAATAACTTCTATTCTTTTGCCAGTTCTTTATCGGCTTTCACATTAAATTTTATTCCTTTTTTTGACATTCCCACTTCTACCTGTGTTCCTGCCTGAATCTCTCCTTCCAAAATCGCATCTGCCATTTTATCTTCCAAAATATTTTGCATTGCTCTTCTGAGCGGCCTTGCACCATATTTTAAATCCGTTCCCTTCTCTACGATTTCCTTTTTCACGGAATCCCGGATAACCAGTTTAATATTTAACTGTTTTTGCACTCTGTCAGAAAGTTCTTTGCACATCAGGTTTACAATTTTTTTCATTTGTTCCCTGTTTAGTGCATGGAACACGATAATCTCATCTATTCTGTTTAAAAATTCAGGTTTAAACAGTTGTTTCACTTCGCCCATCACATTTGATTTCATTTTTTTATAATCACTGTCTGGGTCTTCATTTGCGACAAATCCAAGTTTTTTAGGCTCAACAATGGCTTTTGCCCCCGCATTTGATGTCATAATAATAACCGTATTTTTGAAATCTACTTTTCTTCCCTGAGAATCTGTAATATGTCCGTCATCAAGAACCTGCAGCAAAATGTTAAACACATCAGGGTGTGCTTTTTCAATCTCATCAAATAAGATAACGGAGTAAGGATTTCGGCGGACCTTTTCACTTAACTGCCCCCCGTCATCGTGTCCAACGTATCCCGGCGGCGAACCGATCATTTTGGAAACACTGTGTTTTTCCATATATTCAGACATATCCACACGGATAAGCGCCTCTTCATTTCCAAATAGCGCCTCTGCCAACGTCTTTGATAACTCTGTTTTTCCTACCCCGGTAGGTCCTAAGAATAAAAACGATCCAATCGGCCGGTTCGGGTCTTTCAGCCCTACTCTCCCACGTTTGACTGCCTTCGTCACTGCGACAACCGCTTCTTCCTGACCGATAACTCTCTTATGAAGTATTTTATCCAGTTTCTGCAGGCGTGCAGTTTCGCTTTCTGCCAGTTTCTGCACGGGAATTTTCGTCCATGCGGAAACCACCTCCGCAACTGCCGATTCCGTGACACAAATCTGTTTCTTCCGATTCCCTCGCTGAAAACGTTTTCTTGCACTTTCCAGTTTTTCTCTTACCGTTTCCTGCTCCTGATTCAATAAAGAGGCTTCCTGCATCTGCCCATTTTTAACCGCATCTTCTTTTTCCTTCGCAAGCCGGTCCACTGTTTCTTCCAACTCGCGAATATGTTCCGGTACTTTGAATCCGTCAAGACTCACTTTTGAACATGCCTCATCTAAAATGTCAATCGCTTTGTCCGGAAGATTTCGATCCGTAACATAACGTTTTGACAATTCCACTGCCGCTGCAAGAGCCTCTTTTTCTATGGAAACATCATGATGTATTTCATATTTGGATTTTACTCCCTCCAAAATTGCCATACACTGCTCTTTTGTCGGTTCCTCCACCATAATCGGCTGAAAACGTCTCTCCAACGCCGCATCTTTTTCAATATGCTTGCGGTATTCGGTTATGGTTGTCGCGCCGATTAACTGGATTTCCCCTCTCGCCAGAGAAGGCTTTAACATATTTGAGGCATCAATCGCTCCCTCCGCACCACCGGCTCCGATAATCGTATGCACTTCGTCCAAAAATAGAATGACATTTCCCACCGACTTCACTTCCTGAATCAGTTTCTTCATTCTTTCCTCAAACTCACCTCTATATTTTGAGCCTGCAACCATTCCCGCCAAATCGAGCGTAACAATTTTCTTATTTTTCATTGCATTAGGAACAATTCCGTTGGCGATACGAAGGGCAAGTCCTTCCACAATCGCCGTTTTTCCAACCCCCGGTTCTCCAATCAGACACGGGTTGTTCTTTGTACGTCGGCTTAAAATCTGCATAATTCTTGCGATTTCTTCATCGCGTCCGATGACTGCGTCCAATTTTCCGTCCATCGCCTGACGTGTCAGGTCCGTACTATATTGTTCTAATACGGCCGTTTTGCCTTTCTCTCCGCCCTGAAACATTTTGTACTCTTCCGGTTCTGCACCTATCGCCTGCAAAATATCCTGAGTGATTCTCTGCGGCTGAATATTAAGAGTGGCTAAAATTCTCGCACCAACGCATTCAGTATCTTCCACAATCGCTAAAAGCATATGTTCCGTTCCGATTTCTCTCGCACGTAAACGTATCGCCTGTGCTTTACTGTTCTCCAAAATGTAACTTAATCTCGGACTTTCTTCCGGTTTCGCCACTTCCGATTTCTCCCCAATCGGAGAAATCAATTCATTGACAACTTTGAGTAAATCTTCCTCTTTCAATCCGTTCTGCGCCAAAACCTGTCCCGCCACTCCGCGATATACTTTCCTCAATGCCACAAGCAAATGTTCTGTTCCCACATACCTGTTGCCCATCTTCCTTGCCAGTGTTCTGGCAGTTTTTAATACTTCTTCTGCCTGTTTTGTATAATAATTTTGCATTGCATTCTCCTATTCTTTCCATTCATCAACGATATTCTTTAAAAATCTCCTCCACAAGTTCATGCACTTCATCTTTTGTAATATTTTTGCATCTTCCCTTTGCTAATATTATGCGAAGTTGATCTTTCATATCCTCCAGCGCCTGTATTTTATTCACATCTAAGGAAATAACAGCACCTCTTCTTCTGTCCAACCGGATAAATCCTTCCTGTTTCAAAACAGAGTACGCCTTATTCACCGTATGCATATTTATTCCAATATTGTCGGCAAGTTGTCTGACAGACGGAAGGCTGTCACCCTCCTGAATCTCCGCTGTTGCAATTCCCATAATAATCCGATTCCGCAATTGCATGTAAATCGCCTCATCACTGTTAAAATCAATCTCAATCAGCATATACTCACCCTTTCTCTCTTGTATTTTCTGTTATATTTATATTATAACACAGGTTCTCTCTTGTCAACGCTTTATGTGCCTATTGACTTTCCCCTTTTTATGTGTTTTAATATAAGCAAATAAATTACTATGTTATGCAAAGTATTATGTTATGTAAGGCAGGTGGCAAAATGTATGATAAGGCACAGTTATTAAAGGGACTACAGGAGGGGTGTGTATTACAAATCATTAACACAAAAGACACTTACGGATACGAAATAGTTACCACGCTACAAAAAAAGGGATTCCAATCTGTAAAAGAAGGTACAATATATCCACTACTTCTCCGTTTAGAAAAAAACGGATATATTTCTTCCAATTTTCGCATTTCCGAAAGAGGACCTGCACGAAAATATTATCAGATTACAGATTTGGGAAAAGAACATCTTGCTGAATTTGTGTTGGCATGGCAAGAAGTTACACAATTAGTTGATTTTGTTTTTTCCGATGAAAAGGGGGAAGAAAAATGACAAACGAATTAAAATTATTAAAAAAGGAAAATACCCTCAGAGCCTCCTGCCTGTCCTCACAGAGTCAGGACGCCTTACAAAAATGGCGGGAATATGCGAAACTTTCCGATATTAATCCTTATGACTTTGAACTTTGCTATAAAGAATTAATCGGAATTGCATCTCAAAAAGAATTAGAGGGAAGTAATTTGGAAGAATTTTTCGGCGAAAATATGCAGACGGTCACGGAAGATATTTTACAAAGCTGCCCGAAAAAATCTTTGAAAGACTATTTTCTGTTTGATTTCGGAAATATGATGGGTCACCTTGCCATAAGTTTTGCGATTTTATATTTTGTTAGCGGAATACTTTGGAAAGAAATCACACTCGCCAGTTTTTTAGGACAATTTGTTATTATCGGAATGTGGTTTGTTTATTTGAGATTCGTTACCGGAGACAGACATAGAAGCGGTTTTTTCACTCCGAAATTAAACCAAAAAATCGTGAAAACATTTTCCGTTTATTTTATGTTTCTCCTTGCCACTGCAATTATTTCGTACGGCTTTAAGGAAATGCTGTCTTCCGTTTCACTGCAAATACCAAACGCATTCTTTTGCGTGATCTACGGCGTGCTATGGGCTGTACTTACTGTGTGGAGAAATAGATATGTTAAGGAAATGAGTTTGCGAAAACGGTGGGTTGGTTAACAATTGGGGACGTAGTGTTTTTACATTTCACTACGTCCCCAATTCAGTTTTGCCCTGTCCCTTTTCTCAGACCCCCCTGTCCCCAATGCAAAAATCAGGCATTTTTATAGCGAGAATTCAAAAAGGGACACCCCTTTCTTCAATTAGGGACACACTAAAACGCATTTGGGGACGTAGCATTTTGTAATTTTACTACGTCCCCAAATGCGTCAAACGCGCAAATTTACGCTTCATCAATCGCTTTTCCGATGTCGTTTCTCTTATATTTATTCGCAAACTGTACCCACTCAGTTGCTTTATAAGCGTTGGCTCTCGCCTCTTTTAAATCCGCACCTTTCGCAGTTACGCCAAGTACACGTCCGCCGTTTGTTACGATTTTGCCGTCTTCCCATTTTGTTCCGGCGTGGAAGCAGTAGTAACCGTCATGTTTGTTGAATTCTTCTAAGCCGGCTATTTCAAATCCTTTTTCGTATGCCAATGGGTATCCGTCCGATGCCAACACAACGCAAACCGCTGCATTGTCTTCAAATTCTAATTCGATTTCATCTAATCTTCCGTCAATACATGCCTCAAATACATCAATAATATCTGTTTTCATTCTCGGCAATACAACCTGTGTTTCAGGGTCACCGAATCTTGCATTGTATTCCAATACTTTTGGTCCGTCCGCTGTGAGCATTAATCCGAAGAAAATGATTCCTTTAAATTCTCTTCCCTCTTTTCTCATCGCATCTACAGTTGCCTGATATACATATTTTTCACAAAATTCTTCTACTTCTTTTGTATAGAAAGGGCTTGGTGAAAATGTTCCCATTCCACCCGTATTCAGACCTTCGTCTCCGTCTTTCGCACGTTTGTGATCCTGAGCAGATGTCATTGTTTTGATTGTTTTTCCGTCTACAAATGAGAGTACGGACACTTCACGACCTGTCATAAATTCTTCAATGACCATTGTGTTTCCGGCAGTTCCGAATTTTTTGTCCAGCATAATGGATTTCACACCGTCTTTTGCTTCCTCCAATGTGTTACAGATTAAAACACCTTTTCCAAGTGCAAGCCCGTCCGCTTTCAATACGATTGGAAATTTTGCTGTTTCCAAATATGTAAGTGCATCTTCCGGATTATCAAAATTTTCATATGCCGCTGTAGGAATGTTATATTTTTTCATTAAGTCTTTTGAAAATGCTTTTGAACCTTCCAAAATTGCAGCCGCTTTGTTTGGTCCGAATACACGAAGTCCTTCTGCCTCAAAGGCATCGACAACTCCGGCTACAAGCGGATCGTCCATACCGATTACCGTTAAGTCAATCTCTTTTTCTTTTGCAAACTGCACTAATTTGTCAAATTCCATCGCTCCGATATTTACACATTCTGCGAACTCTGTAATACCTGCATTTCCCGGCGCACAATAAATTTTGTCTACTTTATCGCTTTTTGCCACGCTCCATGCGATTGCGTGTTCTCTTCCACCGCTACCAACGATTAATACTTTCATCGTATCCTCCTTATGATTCGATTCTTACCTGTCTGTTTTCCACTTTTATTTTTCCGTTTGCAATTAAATGTATTGCCTCAGGGAGAATTTTCCATTCCGCCTCTTCCATTACTCTGCGTTGAAGTATTTCCGGTGTATCGCCCTGTTGAACCGATACTGCTTTCTGTAAAATAATCGGGCCGGTATCCGTTCCTTCATCTACAAAATGTACCGTTGCTCCAACAACTTTCACGCCCCGTTCCAATGCTTTTTCATGCACTTTTAAACCGTAATATCCTTTTCCGCAAAAAGCAGGAATCAGCGATGGGTGAATATTGATAATTCTGTTTTCATATTGTTTTATCATTTCTTTCGGTATAACGACAAGAAAACCTGCAAGAACAATCAAATCCGGATTTAACCCGTTAAGTTCTTCAAGGAAAGCATCGTTAAATGCTTCCCTTGTCTCATAATCTTTCGGAGAAATACATTTTGCAAAAATGTTATGCTGTTTTGCTCTCTCAAGTGCATACGCATTTTTGTTATTACTGATTACCCCGATAATTTCCGTATTTGTAATTGTCTTCGTGTTGATTGCATCTATAATTGCCTGCAGATTTGTTCCTCCGCCCGAAACTAATACAACTACTTTTAGCATAAAGTTACTCCTTTATCACCGGCTTCAATATGTCCGACTACATATCCTTCTTCTCCTGCTGCTTTAATTGCACTTAATGTACTTTCCACATCTTTTTCATCTACTGCCACAATCATGCCAAGTCCCATATTAAATGTGTTGTACATCATTTCTTCCGCAATATCTCCGTATTCTGCCAGCATTGGGAAAATCGGTAAAATAGGATAACTGTCTTTTTTCACTACCGCATGTGTTCCCTCTTTTAACATACGAGGAATATTTTCATAAAAGCCGCCGCCTGTGATATGGCTGCATGCTTTCACACGCACTCCCGCTTCCTTAATGGATTTAAGTGCTTTTACATAGATTTTTGTAGGCACCAATAACGCTTCTCCAAGTGTGCGTCCCAATCTGTCATGATATGTATTTAATGACTCTTCACTCATCTCAAACACTTTACGAACTAATGAAAATCCATTGCTGTGAACTCCTGACGATGCCATACCGATAAGGACATCTCCCGCTTTTAAGTCCTGTCCCGTAATCATATCTTTTTTGTCACATACACCTACTGCAAATCCGGCAAGGTCGTAATCTTCTTCCGGCATAAGTCCCGGGTGTTCTGCAGTTTCTCCACCGATTAATGCCGCTTCTGACTGAAGGCAGCCTTCTGCCACACCGCTTACAATCGTTGCGATTTTCTCCGGCTCATTTTTCCCGCAGGCAATGTAGTCAAGGAAGAATAACGGCTCTCCTCCTGCACATGCAATGTCATTTACACACATTGCTACCGCGTCAATTCCGATTGTATCGTGTTTATCTAAAATCATTGCAAGTTTCACTTTTGTTCCGCACCCGTCTGTTCCTGATAACAGTACAGGTTCTTCCATTTCTTTGATTTTCTCCAAAGAAAATGCTCCTGAGAACCCTCCGAGGCCTCCGAGAACTTCCGGACGCATTGTTTTCTTTACGTGTTCCTTCATCAGTTCTACTGATTTATAACCTGCTTCAATATCAACGCCTGCCTTTTTGTAATCCATGTTATACCTCCACTTATCTTCATCTCATTCGTAACTGTGTTTTACATTTGTTTTAAGTATTCTTTATGTCCTAATTTTTCGAGTTTTTCTGCTTTTGCCTGTACGGTTTCTTTCATCTCCTGTGTGTATGCTTTCAATCTTTCTAATAACTCAGGGTCTGATGCAGCAAGAATTCTTGCTGCTAAAATGGCAGCGTTTGCTCCACCGTCAATTGCCACTGTTGCAACAGGGATTCCCGGTGGCATCTGCACGATAGAGTACAGTGCGTCCACTCCGTCTAAATTTTTGC
The DNA here is from genome assembly GCF_054660755.1 of Faecalimonas hominis. Classification (NCBI taxonomy): domain Bacteria; kingdom Bacillati; phylum Bacillota; class Clostridia; order Lachnospirales; family Lachnospiraceae; genus Faecalimonas; species Faecalimonas hominis. Next base: position 9,726 of record NZ_BAAHSH010000018.1, on the reverse strand, counting down.
CTGACATCGGAATCCCAATAACAGGCATTGGAAAGATTGCAGCGCACATTCCCGGCAAATGTGCAGCCATTCCCGCACCTGCGATAATTACTTTAAATCCTTTTTCCTCTGCTGATTTCGCATAGTCATAAAATACATCAGGTTCGCGATGTGCTGAAATAATTGTCATTTCATAATCTACGCCAAATTTTTCTAACATGTCGGCTGCTTTGCTCATTACTTTCATATCTGAGTCGCTGCCCATTACAATTCCTACTTTTGCCATAGTTTTCTTCCCTTCTCTGTATTACAGTATTTATAAGTTTTACAAATAAATCTTTTCTATTTATAAGTTATTTTACTTATACCCTCACGAGATGTCAACACATGAACACCGAATTACTGATTATAAATACTTATAACAATTAATTCAGTTCAGCCAACGGTTCATTTAACATTTCCGTTCCTTCTAAGACGAATCTTGTGTCTTTTAAAATCACGATTTTTTCTCCGTCCGGTTTTATAACGGAAATTTCTTCCAACTCCTCATATGGAATTGTGATGTCCGTATGACACTGGAAATATGCTTTACTTAAATCTTCTTTTCGCAAAATAGAAACGGAATTGTCTTTTGCCACAATCTCTTTTCCGTTTGGATTATAGATTTGATTGTCCTCACTCCAACTGTAGCATGTATCCCCTACTGCAAAATGCGGTCCCATTTTTTCCGCAATGAGAATAGGCATTTTATCTTCGATACCATATCTCTTGGCAACCACATAGGCTGTGGTGTTTGTACCGATGGCAAATTCACCGAGCGGCAGTGTTTCATGATTGTACAAAATATTTGCGTGAATATACTTTTTGTTTTCTTCTTCCTCGTCAAAATTGCTGCAGGTATAATCTTGAATTTTTCCGTCCTTAAATGTAATTTCCAAATCTCTGTACTGCAGTTCGTTTAAGTAAACTTTGCTTACATATAATGTTCCTTCCGTTCCTTCAAGCACAGGAGAGGTAAATACTTCACCTACAGGAATATTTGCGTCTGCCACACAGTTTTCAAAAATGGTTTCCTTTTCAGGGTTCTGCAATTTATGCAACTGCACTTTTAAATCCGTCTTGTTTGCACCTTTTCCAAGAATATGCACATACTCTCCCTGGTCGAGGGCGTCAATAATCGTCTGCTGCACTCTCTCATACAATCCTGCGTCTAACGTGTTGATACGGATAACTTCATCAAAAATCTCCTCATAATTTTCGGCGATTTCCGGAACAGGATATGCGATAATCGTAAATCCTCTTTCTTCTCCCTTAATATATTCGTTTGTAATCTGACCGGATTTGTTGTCATATAAAAGTTCCAACTGCTCCTGTTTCTCTGTTAAATGCACCGCATTTTTCTTGCTTTCCGGTGCGAAAGGCGCTTCCCCAAACACTTCCATAACTGCCGGACCTGCCATTTTCCCTGCCAGTTCTTTATGCTTTTCGTATGTGTTTTTTAAGACGTCCAGTTTGCGTTCCACAAATTTCTTATCCAAAAACAGTCCCGCATCTGCACCGTGATCATACTCATACTGCTTGTTTGCGATCGCTCCGTAATATCCTGTTTTAAAATGTTTGCGTTTTGTCAGAACACTTACTCCCGCACGGTAAATAACAGGCTTCAATCCCATTTTTTCAAAATTAGCGATTGCTTTTCTGACAACCCGTTCAAATCCCAATGTATAGCGCACATTTACCGAACCTTTTTTCGATAAATCTTTTCTTCCATTTACAAAGCACATACGGTATCCTTCCGTATATGTGTCGGCCATTTTACAAATCGTTTCTTCCGGCAGTTCATTCATATGTTCCGCTGTTCTTCTCTCATTTTCCGAAACATATTCCCCGTAAGAATAAAGATAACGCAAATCTTCCAGATTGCTGTCCATAATAATACGTGTCGCAAAATCTTTTTCCCAGTCAATCTGGTCTACAATCCTGTCCGCCATAAATACGTCCGCATAATCACTTGCGTACCAGTAAACAATCTCTTTTAACGATTCGTAGGACGGTTCCTCCCCTTCAAAACAGTTGTACATCTCGATGAACAGTTCATTGCAGATTGTCAGATATAACTGTTTTCTCTCAAAAACATAGGCGATCTCCCCGCGCATTTCCGTATATAGGAAACTGAGTATTTTTCCATACTCTTCTCCGAGCATTTCTACGGCATAATCCGGGTTTGCATAACTTTTCCCGTAATTTTCCGGCAAAACGTCCTCATATAATTTTTTATTTTCTCTCTGCATTTCTTCAAATGATAAATCTTTCCACCCACCATTTTCCAGCAGTTGATTTACCCTGTCGATTTCTAAAAGAAATCCTGCTACTTTTGAGAAAAATCCCTGAAACTTCTCCCCAACTGTTTTCTCTGTTTCAATTTTTCTGATTCTTTCTATTGAAAGTGTGTAACGTTCCTGAATTTGTTTTTCCATTCTATAAAAAACCTCCTAAAAAGAATACCAATAAACTTACCAAAAAGAATATATTTAATCCGATCCCTACTTTGCATGTTCGATAATCTTTATCACGCTCCTTAAATCCCCGAACTCCCTGCATTATTCCGGCTCCCGCAAAAATCAAAGCACTCACGCCAAGTCCGCCGATATATCCTGCCGCTTTTCCCTCGTACAGATAAGTAATCACTACCGACGAAAGAATAACAAATGCAACTGCTCCCGCAATTACGCAGGACGTAATCCCTTTCTTTGAATGTTTCAGTTTTGCCTGTCCGTATTTTCGATTGCCTCTTTTTTTCTTATCTTTTTTTCTATCCCGCTCTTTCTCTCTTTCCTTTGCTCTATCCTTTTTTCTGTCTTTTTCTCTATCTTTTCGCACTAAATTTTCTCCTTATCCCATCACATAGTATAAATAACATGTATCCCAGAATACTTCCGACTGTGTTCAGCAACAAATCATCTACGTCAAAACTTCCCACTTTTGTCACCAGTTGAAAAAGTTCCACGCACAAACTGATTCCGAAACCATAAAATGCGGTTGCCAGAAAACTTCTGAACCTGCTGCCTATCGGCATAAAAAATCCGAAAGGGACAAAAATCAGCACATTTCCAAGCAGATTGCTCATCACCGCCATAATCCCCAATTGTTCTCTATAATTCCAAAATCTTTTGATTTCTTTAAACAGGACAAAATTGTAATGATACATTTTCATTTCCTGTCCCCGCCCGTACCAGTCCGAAAGCAGAAGAAAATAAAAAATGAATACGATGTATAATATAAAGAATACTTTCCCAAGTATTTTGATGCGTTTTTTGTTTTTCGCTTTCAATCCCGTATTCCTTCTCTAAAACATTATTTTCTTTCTTCCTGCCAAAAGTCTTCCGCCTCCTACGATGGTAAATATTCCTGCAACAACTCCTGTTACAATCATAATAATTCCAAGTGCAATGTTGCCCGCTCCGACAGTTCCTGTTGTCTTATATAACTTTTCCATTCTCAACTTCCTTTCACCTATTTCGCACCATATTGTTCATAGTATGCGTCAATTGCCGCTTTTATCGTATCATCAATAACAATTTCCCCATTACACTCTCTATTATACAAATGCTCTACAACTTCAGCCATTGTGACAATGGCATTTGTTTCAAATCCGTATAAATCTTTCACTTCTTCCAAAGCACATTTTTCTCCGCCTTTTCCTACTTCCATGCGGTCAAGCGAAACCATAAGTCCAACAATTTCCACGTCCGCTGCACCTTTTACTTTCGGCACTGTCTCTTCCATTGATTTTCCTGATGTTGTTACGTCCTCGATCATAATGACACGGTCGCCGTCCTGCAATTTGCTTCCGAGGAAACTTCCTTTGTCTGCACCGTGGTCTTTCTCTTCTTTTCTGTCTGAACAGTAACGCACTTCTTTTCCGTATAATTCACTGTATGCAATTGCCGTTACAACCCCAAGAGGAATTCCTTTGTATGCCGGTCCGAATAAAACATCGAAATCATCTCCGTATTTATCGTGGATTGCTTTTGCATAGTATTCTCCAAGTCTTTTCAACTGTGAACCTGTCACATATCCGCCTGCATTCATGAAAAATGGAGATTTTCTCCCGCTTTTTAATGTAAATTCTCCAAATTTAAGCACTTTGCTCTCTACCATAAAGTCTATAAATTCTTTCTTATATTGTTCCATTTTTCTTAAAACCTCCTATATTTACAGGCTTTTTCAAGCCTTTTCTATTTTATATTTATCCCTTACTACACCATTTTTACACCATTTTCCGTTTAGCTACACCGTCTTTCAAACTTCTCCATTTCCTCAAACAAAGTATCTTCCGTCACATGACAGTATAAATCCATTGTCATTTGAAGTGTGCCATGCCCTAAAATCCTTTGCAGGGTTTTCGGGTTCATTCCACTTTCAATCGCCCTCGTAGCAAACGTGTGTCTGAATGTGTGTGGTGTAAAAGGCTGCAATTCTATTCCTGCCTTATTCACTTTACGTATAATCAAATCCATGCACTGATTGATTAAAAACTGTTGTGTCGGCTGATTATTCTTCGTGACAAAGACAAGATTTTCATATTCCTTTGGTGCAACTTTTCCTTTTAAGACTATCTCCTGTTTCTGTAATTTCTGACGTTTTAATGTGTTGACAGCCTTTTCTGTCAATGGAATGGTTCTTCTTCCGTTATTCGTTTTTGTATCGTGCATTTCAAATACATACTTTCCGTCTTTGCTGAAATAGCACAAGGTATGTCTTACATACAGAACCCTTTTTCTAAAATTTATATCCTGCCACTGTAACGCACACAATTCGCCCACACGCAATCCTGTTTCCAACGCCAGTACAAAAAGATTATAGTAAAAGGTATCCCTTGCCTGCTCTAAAAAACTTTCTGTTTCCCGAATTGTCAGCACCCGTCTTTCCTTTTTCTCTTCTTTGGAAATCACAGTATTTATCTTCTTTGCCACATTCTTTACCAACAAATCGGTATCAACCGCCTTATTCAGCATATCCACCAATATTTTTTTAGAGTTTTTCCTTGCGTTGTCCGTATCAAGTTTATTGATTGCTTCCTGCATGACAATCAGATTCAGACTTGTCAGCTTTCTCCACCCTAGTTCTTTTTTGATACGGTTATAATGCGTCTTGTATGAGCCTTTTGTAGAACTCCTGCAATTCTTTTTACAGGTATTCAACCATATTTCAAACCATTCGTCCAGTGTCACATTGTTGTCAACAACATTGATAGCCTTTTCGTCATTATATTGTTCGTTTCTCAGCTTTTGCCTGACCTCATGCAACGTCTTTGCATAAATTGTCTGCCGCTTGCCGAAACGGTTCATAAATCTAGCCTGATATAGCCCGTCCTTTCTTTGGGATATACCAGTTCCTAATTCTTTCCCGTTGAGTGATTTTCCCATCACTGCCTCCTTTCCTAGCAAAATCGGGAAAAGAACTATTAAATCCTTTCAATTTTACCACAGTTTCATGTTTATTTCAATCGAGGAACGCTCTCAAAATCGCATGAAAATTCCTCTTTTCTCACTCAATCACTTGATTACTAAGCCACTTATCCACTTTCCCTTTATGTGCATATAAGCGGTTTCCAATCCTTACTGTAAAGTGATTTTTAGGATTGTGCAAAAGCTCTCTTGCCTTTGTATCTCCAATCCCCAAATATTCCGAAAATTCTTTCACGTTTAATAATGCTTTATCTATTCCTATACGCTCCTTTCCCTGAAATATCTTGCCTTTATATAATCGTCATACAGCTTTCTTTGCGTGATGTTCATTTCTCCGTTTTCTATCAAATTCCCTATGTAATCTTTCTTTTCAATCTTCCCCAATTCCGCGAACAGCTTTAAGGACGGGGCAACGCTTCTTTCCAGCCAGTCCCACACCCTTTGCAAGCTCTTTTCCTGCGGTTGCATGGTAAGTTTTGCCTTGCCTATCCCTTTCATCAGTTCTGCCCATGCTCCATAGGTAGGATAAAGCCTTTTTCGGGTAGTCGTGCCCTCTGGCGGATATTCTAAAAACCGTATCTTACTGTTTAATACTTCCATTGCCAGACCTGCTACGTCTTGATACTTCAATAATTCCCGTACCACACTGACCGCTGTTTCCTGCCTGAACCTCAATTCATATCTGTTCCAGTTTTCCTCTAATTCTTTTCCGTACTTCCGACTCTGTTCATATCCCTTTTCATAAAATACAAATCTCAAATTGCTTGCTGAACTGCCGATATAAAGGCTTCCGCCTTTGCTTTGATATACTTCTTCTTTCAGTTCTCCCGAATCATGGAAATCTACGTCCCTCATTTTGCTTGACAGAAGCCCCTCTTTTGTCCTCTGTATCAGCTCTGGGATTTTCAGATAAGGCTTTCTATCGTCAATCGCTAAGTCAATCCGTGGGAAGTTCACATGATACCCGCTTACCCGTTTCAAAAAGTCGAACCATGTTTCCTTATTCAGTTGGAGAAAATTCTCATAATTCCTGCACCCTGAACCGCTCATTAAAATCTGGAAGCTATTGTATCGAGCCTTTCCTGTTGGTTTTAATACCTTGATCTTATCAAATACCGCCACCAGTTCATGCCCTGCAATCCCTTTCAGGTAGTCCGTCACTTCCATAAGTTCAGAGGGGATTCTAAGCACCTGTTCTATGACTTCTTCAAGAGAAACGTCCTTTATGGTTATCTGACACCAGTCTATCAGTGCCGACAATTCCTCTTTCTGCCGTATTACTCCCCTGTTAGTATAGGGGAATTCTGAAAGAAAATCTCCGTTTCTTTCTTCCAAACGTATCATACCCCCTTACCTGCAACGGCGTTGCCGTTACCCTGCCCCCAACCTGCCGTCTGGTACGTCAGAACGGGGGCAGGAACTTTGATTGCCTATGCCTGTTTGTTTGAAATACTGCGGATTCCTTTACAGGTAATCCGTTCCACCAGTACAGGGAAATTCCCCCTCTGCACATAAGGGGAATAAACTGACCCGTCCAGTTCCACCACAGAATATGGCTCAATCTTCGGAAGGCTCCGTTGCTTCCAGACGAATATCAACGCTATTCCCTAGCTTCATGCTTCCCAAATGGAGTTTTAAAGCTTCCACTTCCTCGGTTTTCTTTTTGTTCTCTCTGTCATAACGATAACAAGCGTCAGCCCCCATATAGCGGAGTTCTCCAAAGGCTTCCCTTATCTGTTCTTTTGTCAATGTAATCTCCATATCGTTTCCTTTCTCCCCGTCCTGCCGATAGGACGGCTTTCTTTTATTTTCAGTTCTTTTGATATGACGTCATATAGTTCAGTTATTTCTGAACTTAATTGTATCATAGCACACTGTTTTCCTGTTTGCAATAGAAAGTTTAGTTTTTTGTAAACTTTTTGTTTCTTTTTTTCTGAACTTATGGTATAGTGGATTTAAACGATAAGATATAACAAGCTATAATGAGATATGGAAAGCGAGGGATTTTTCAGATGAATACAATCGCAGAACGGATTAAATTCGCTATGAAAGCTAAGAACAAGAAACAGGTTGATATTGTAAAAGATACGGGAATCAGTAAAGGGGCGTTCAGTTCCTACCTGTCGGAGCAGTACAATCCCAAAGCCGATAAACTGGAACTGATTGCTGATTCTTTAGATGTAGACTTACGTTGGCTGTATGGAGAGAATGTTCCCATGCAGACCGTACCGCAGGGAAATGATACCGTCCTGCAATATGTCTTTTATAACAATACCTGTTCAGAATATCTCCTTGATGATTCAAGCGATATGTATATCGCCATGATGACGCAATATGCCGCCCTCATTCCACGCTTTTATGTTCTGGTAAACCGAAGCGGAAATGAAATGCACATACTGCCTATATTTTTAAGAAAGGACAGTTCCGAATTTTATGAGTGTCCGTCCGATTTTTTCAGTTCAGACAGGCACACGGTTTTTACAAAGGATTTTGAGACGATTCACATGGTACCGGAAACCGCTGTCATTTATTATTATGGGATAGATACAAAGAAGTTTACGCCGAAAGTTACCATGCTCTCTTATACACAGGCTGATGATTGCTTCCACATCAGCGACAAGACGCACGGCTTTCCTATCACCGCTTTTGAAAAGGAAATCGAAAAGGAAGCACTGTACCTAAAGCATCACGCATTATAACAGACAAGAGGACTTGCAAGGTTTGTGACCTTTCAAGTCCTCTGCTGTATCATGGTGCTGTTGGCTGTGTCCGTTCCGTCAAGGACTGCCCTACGGCGTATCGGCTACGCCTTGTTCCTTGACAGAACTACCTTTAACTTTCCCTTTTGTTCCCCAAACTTTTTATCACTTGAATATTAATACAATAACATCTATTAAAAAAATAATCCCTAACACCCAAATTATTTTAGAAAATATCTTTCTGTCTATTTTTTCTACGATTTTCACAAACAATGGTTGAAGTCCATACAAACAAACCATACCACCAAACCCAAAACGTACGCTAGGATTTAAAGCAATACGTCCTTGAAAATTGAAATTATAGCCTGTATAATCCCAAAGCCATTTTCCTGATGTAAATTCCATAATATAACTCCCAATCAATTCAATAATAGTCGTAATAACTACTATTGCCACAAAAACCAAAATCGGTGTAACATTTAATTTCCATACATAAATCGATTTCTTTCTAAAATTATACAATAAGAAAAGTAACACCAAGGCACCTATTCCATATATTATGCAATACGGTCCAAATAAAACTCCTCGATTCGAGAATCCCCATTTATAAACCACTACTTCTAAAAACACTTCGTATATCCATCCTAAAATCGAATATAACATAAAATAGAAAAAATAGTTTTGAACTTTTGTTTTCATACGCCATCTCCTACTCTAGTGATAATTAAAACGATTGTAAATATCCCACAAAGACAAGTAATAAAATATGTAACGGATAAAACCAATAACAAAAGCGTGTCCAATTTTTACTATGATATCCTTGCTGTCCTTTATAAAACCATATAGGAATCAAAGAGAAAATTGCTAAGCCCTGAAGTGGAAAAAGAATTTCTATCTTCCCTAGTTCCAACACATAACTAAGTCCTTGTAAAATATATACATTAATTACAATCATGCCTACAAGTTCAATAATATATCTATATCTGCTTTTCCTTGAAAAATAAAATAACACAAATGTCAATACTCCTGCTCCCGAGTAAGCAACCATAGTAAATGTTCCTAATGCATACCCGCCTACTATTATAGCTACAACTAATAAAGCCTTAGTATAAATATTCAGTTTATTATTTGTTAACACCTTTTCTATTACCCATAATACTAGTACCCCTATAAGCATAGTCCATAATACATTTTGAGCAAATGGATTAATAATCGAGCTTAAATCAGCTATCAAATTATACGGAATTTCTGAAATAAGAGCAAAAATAAAAAGTCTCTTACAATACTTTTTCAAATCTCTTGTTTTTGTGTATCCTTCTACTAACTGATATGCAAAAATAGGAAATGCGATTCGCCCAATCCAAAGTAACCACTCTACATCAAAACCGAAAACTATTGTCTTTGCCGCATGGTCACATAACATAGCTACCATAGCTATTACTTTTAACTGAAAAGCTGTCAGTTGGATACTTTCTAGCCTTATAATACCTTCTCTCATTTGAACTTCTTTCCCCCAATCTTTCATAGTCATTATGTTTGGTGGTCCTATGTCAAGATTTAGTACAAGTCAAAATGAG
>NZ_BAAHSH010000017.1:0-27536 GCF_054660755.1 Faecalimonas hominis | reverse complement strand
ATTTATATTCTAACACCATCATTACAGATCAGAAAAGCATTGAAAAATATGAAAGTGATTACCGTTGGGAATATACGAGAATACTTTGCAAAATTGAGTGGCGCAGATTTTACAGAACCGATTACAGCAGGAATTTTCGTTTCTATTGTGGCGTGGGCGAGTTATCAACGTTTAGAAGAAGAGGGACACACCGTTATTCAAAAAGGCTGTAAAAATATACGGTACTATGTAAAGGACTATGAAAATTCCCTATTTGATTTGAAGTAGGTGAATCCTAGTTTATGTCTCTTACACAGGCGGAGTGAACCAGCCTGTGGCGAACGATTATCAAGCCCCGTTATCTAACAAAAAGTACCGATTTCACATAGGCAATTATCAGTACACGGTAGTGATAAAAATGGTACAGGCATTAGACAGGAAAAAACCAACCATGATACTAAAAGGTATGATTGAGCAGGCAGAACTCAAAGACAAGGTGGATTGAGTTAATCAAAGAATAAATCTTCATTCACGAAGCAACAACGAATGAGGATAACGAAAGAATACAGGAAATTATGATATGCTTTCCTCTTTTTAAGATAGAAATATTTTCAAAAAGGTGTATTATCCGGAAAAAAAGATGTTAGAATGTATTTAAGATAAGCCATACCCGTAAAAATAATTTGGAAAGTGAGGAGGTTATTTTATGGAGAAAAATAAATATACCGGAACAGAAACTGAAAAAAATTTAAGGACTGCATTTTCAGGAGAATCAGAGGCCAGAAATAAATATACATTTTTTGCTTCTGTTGCCAAGAAAGAGGGATATGAACAGATTGCCGCATTATTTCAGAAAACGGCAGATAATGAAAAAGAACATGCAAAAATGTGGTTTAAAGAACTGAACGGAATTGGTAATACAACTCATAACCTTGCGTCAGCCGCTGAAGGAGAAAATTACGAGTGGACAGATATGTATGCAGGGTTTGCAGAAACAGCGGAAAAAGAAGGTTTTCCGGAACTTGCTGCAAAATTCCGATTGGTAGCTGAGATTGAGAAACACCATGAGGAAAGATACAGAGCGTTATTAAAAAACGTAGAAACAGCAAAAGTATTTGAAAAGAGTGAGGTTAAGGTATGGGAGTGCAGAAATTGCGGGCATATCGTGATAGGAACTTCCGCACCACAGATTTGCCCTGTATGTGCACACCCGCAGAGTTACTTTGAAGTAAGAGCAGAAAATTACTAAAAAATGGTGGTATGGCTTATTTTTTGCAATGAAAGAGTTGCTCTCCCATATACTGAATCACCCGTACATTGACAGCGTTTCCAAACTGTTTATATGCCTGACGGTCATTCGGATTACAAATAAAAGTATCAGGAAAACTCTGAAGTCTTGCCGCTTCTCTTGGTGTAAGTCTTCTTCTGACAGAACCGATAACCGGAATCTGTACCATTGCCACTAACGCAGGGAAGACGCTCGGTCTTTTAACCCGTACGCCGGAAGGTCTGAATTGTATAAGTGCTTCCCAGACGGAAGAGCAGTCTTTTCCGCATTGCCATTCAAATTTTTTCTCGGTCATTGTAAAATCTTCTAAATTATTCCATTTCTCCCGCCATGAATCGATGAACTCTTTATTGTTTTCATATAACTGGCGGTTTTTTTGGATAAATTTCACCTTCCAATCAGCATATCCCAAATCGGTATAGTCATAAGTTTTGCCGAATTCATCGAACCAGATTGGAAATCCGATTACTTTTTCTTTAATGCCTTTGATAAACTCGTCCTAACAGGTCAATACTTTTTCTTCATGCGAAGAGATATAATATTTCTCATCGACATCTGTAGTCTCGAGAATTCCCGAAGTCAAAAAGTTTATATCATCTTTACTTTTGTCCGGTAACTCAATATTCAGGTTTTGTATTCCCAGTGAACTGTGGATACCCAAAATAACGACACGTTCTCTAAATTGAGGAACGCCTAACTGGTGGGGGCTGATAATAATCGGTTCTTCAGTAATAATATATCCCAATTCATGAAGAGCGGATTTGATAACCCGCCATGTATTTCCGTGGTCGTGTGAAGTCAAATTTCTGACATTCTCTAAAATAATATAAGGAGTCCGATGGTATTTCAGTATTCGTACGATTTCAAAAAATAAAGTACCTCTTGTTTCGTCCTCAAATCCCTTTTGGTAGCCTGCTTTTGAAAATGCCTGACATGGAAATCCGGCACAGAGGACGTCATGCTCAGGGATATCTTCCTCATGGACATCTCGAATATTAATTCCTGCATCTACACCGTAATTGGTTTTATATGTTTCAATTGCGTACTTATCTATTTCCGATGCAAATACACATTCCCCGCCGAGGTTATGCATTGCCTGATGAAAACCGCCTATTCCTGCGAACAGGTCGATAAATTTAAATGGTTTTAACATTTTTTTCTCCTTGTAGTTATTGTTTATATAAATAAATTTTCAGATATGTCGTCAGATTTCTGTATAATCAAAGTTTATAAAGTATATCAGAAAAAGATTAAAAAATCCACATTTTAAGTGAGAAGAATTTTATTCTATCACAATCCGCCCGTTGTACAAACTTCAAACCTATAGTATAATTCATCATAGTTGTTACTATAACACAAATTCAAATGATATGGGTAAGGAAGTGACATCATGATAGAGTTAAAGGGCATGATTAGTATACAACTGTTAAAAAAAGAAGCATTTTGCGGAAGTGACGAGAAAATGCGTTACCGATTATATAAAGAGGAAACGGACGGAGAAGTAAAACTGGCAGTTGCATACTGGTTTACTCCTTATTGCTGGCAGACAACTCCGAAAGAAGAAAAAACAATACGATATTTTGAATTTAACACGGAAGGAATTTGGCAGGCGGTAGAGTGGCTGAATGCTATTTCGGAAGAAAGGAAAAACGATGAACGGGAAGAAGATTCGGATAATTAAGAAAAATGACGAGTATTCTATGGAATATCAGATTGGAGATATTTTTACGGTGGACGGCACATGGTACGGTGGTGTAAATGTGAGAAGTGCATCGGGAGTACCGCTGTCACTTGACAAAGAAGAGTACGAAGAAGTGGAGGAACGGCAGGCGCGCAAGATTGATTTGTATTCGTATCAGTTAGGAGTAATGGACTGTCTTTGCGAAATGGTGGGAGAAGGCATAAAACCAACGGCGGTCAGCCGAAAGTTTGATACCGAAGAAGAGCGTGATTCCTGTGAGGAGGAAGTAAAGAAACTTTGCGATAAGTACGGAATTTTATACAGGAAAGAAGAAAAATATTTTTATATATTTTTCACAGATGAGAACAAGTTGAAAGAATAGAAAAGATAAGATAAGGGGCAGAGAATGGAGAATCAGGAAAAACAGCATAAAAGGCGTGTGAGATACAAAGGGACACACCCAAGAAACTACAAAGAGAGATATAAAGAATTGCAGCCGGAGAAATATCCGGAGACGATAGAGAAAGTAATCCGCAAAGGAAGCACTCCGGTAGGAATGCACATTTCCATCTGTGTGAAAGAAATTTTAGATTTTTTACAGATTCAGCCGGGGCAGAGAGGGTTAGATGCGACACTTGGATATGGAGGTCATACATTGGAGATGCTCAAATGTCTGAAAGGCGAGGGACATTTGTATGCGTTGGACGTAGATACGGTAGAATCGGCGAAAACGAAAGAACGTTTGCAGAAACTCGGATACGGTGAAGAAATTTTGACAATCAAAAATATAAATTTCAGGGACATTGATAAAGTGTGTAAGGAGGCCGGCAAGTTTGATTTCGTGCTGGCAGATTTAGGAGTGTCTTCCATGCAGATTGATAATCCTGAACGGGGATTTACTTATAAGAAAGAAGGTCCGTTAGATTTGCGCTTAAATCAGAAAAAGGGCGTGTCAGCGGCAGAGAGATTGAAAGAAGTTACAATGGAAGAACTGGAAGGCATGTTTGTGGAAAATGCGGACGAGCCTTATGCACATGAGATTGCAGAGAAGATTTTTGCAAAACTGAGAAGAGGAGAAGCGATAGATACAACGACAAAATTGCAGCAGATAATTGAGGAAGCATTGAAGTTTATACCGGAAAAAGAAAGAAAAGAGGCGGTAAAAAAGTCATGTCAGAGAACATTTCAGGCTCTGCGCATTGATGTGAACAGTGAGTTTGAAGTGTTGTATGAGTTTATGGAGAAACTTCCGAATGTGCTGAAAGAAGGAGGAAGAATTGCGATTCTGACATTCCATTCGGGAGAGGACAGAATTGTAAAGAGAGCTTTTAAAGAATTAAAAAGAGCGGGTGTTTACAGTGACATTGCAAACGATGTTATACGTCCGTCTGCGGAGGAATGTAACTATAACAGCCGTGCAAAATCAACAAAAATGAGATGGGCGATTAAGGCCTAAAAAGTGTATAGTAAGAGGTTTATATGGAGTTTGAAGAGTTAAGAAAAGAACATAAAATATTTGCTTACCACATAAGTCCAAGTTATGGAGTAGAAGGAGATGAAGGTGGATTTTCCATAGAAATATATGGAAATGGAAACTTAAGATACTGTACATATAAATTATTTGAGGAAATCAATATACTTGAGATGTTTAAACTCACAAAAGAACAGGTGTATCAGTTGTTCAGGATTATTCAGGAGAATGAGAAGAAACTGGAAAGTATACCGACTTATCTTGAAGATGGAAAAGAACATAAAAATTGCAATGAATTTGAATTTTTAGGGCGTGGAAAGATTTATACGGGAGATGTTTCCAAGACATTTCTGCCGTTGGAGAGACTGAAAAATAAAGAGTATTATAAGGCTTATAAAGAAACGATGAAATGGAACAATCTTTTATATGATATTTTTGAAAAGGTATCCGCCTGTTTGAAAAAGTCGGGAATTCTATTATCACCGGAATCCTGTGAGTTGAGTGAGGATTGTAAAATAAGGGTAACGTGGAAATAATCTGGGAGGAGAATATGAAGTTTATTCATTTATCGGATCTGCATATCGGGAAAAGAGTTAATGAATTTTCGATGATAGAAGATCAGAAATATATTTTGCGGCAGGTTATTGAACTTGTACAGAAAGAAAGACCGGACGGTGTTCTGTTGGCGGGGGATATTTACGATAAACCTGTTCCGTCAGCGGAAGCCGTGCAGGTTTTTGATGAGTTTTTAAATGGTCTTGCAGAACAGAAAGTTTCTATATTTATTATCAGTGGAAATCACGATTCACCGGAACGTCTTGCTTTTGGAGGGAATCTTCTAAAGAATACGGGAGTGTATGTTTCTCCCGTTTTTCGGGAAATTCCAAAGGCAATTGCGATGTATGATGAGTATGGGGAGGTGAATGTGTATTTACTTCCGTTCATTAAACCGGCATATGTAAAACAGGTTATGCCAAAAGAGAATGTGGAGACTTATCAGGAGGCAGTTCAGACGATAATTGAGCATATGGAAATTGATAATGAGAAGCGAAATATTATTTTGGCACATCAGTTTGTGACAGGGGCGGCAAGATGCGATTCGGAGGAAGTGTCTGTAGGCGGTTTAGATAATATAGACGCTTCTGTTTTTGCGCCGTTTGATTATGTGGCTTTGGGGCATATTCATGGCAGACAGAGTATCAGCAGGGAGGAAGTGCGGTATTGCGGAACTTTGCTGAAATATTCTTTTTCTGAAAGCAGGCAGAAGAAAACTGTTACTATCGTGGAGATGAAAGAAAAGGGAAATGTTGCCATTAGGGAAATATCTTTATCGCCAAAACATGATATGCGTGAGATAAAAGGAACATACGGGGAAGTGACGGCGAGGGAGTTTTATCAGGGGAGTGCCACTGATGATTATCTTCACATTACTCTCACCGATGAGGAAGATATTTTGGACGCAATAAACAGACTTAGGGTGATTTATCCCAATATTATGAAGATGGATTATGATAATACACGCACACGAAATAAGCAGTGTGTGGGAGAAATTGAGCAGGTAGAGAAAAAAACGCCGTCAGAATTATTTGGAGAACTTTATCTTTTACAAAATAATCAGGAAATGTCTGAGGAGCAGAATGTGTTTTTAAAAAATCTGATTGAGAAAATCTGGGAGGAATAGACAATGAAACCGTTGCAACTGAAACTATCTGCATTTGGACCGTATGCTGATGAAACGGTTATTGATTTCACTCTTTTGGGAGAAAAGGGACTATATTTAATTACAGGTGATACGGGAGCGGGAAAAACAACGATATTCGATGCCATTACATTTGCATTATATGGTGAAGCCAGCGGAAATAACAGAGGGGCAGATATGCTGAGAAGTCAATATGCCAATCCGGGCACACCTACATTTGTGGAAATGCGCTTTCTATATCGGCAGGAAGAATATGAAATCAGACGAAATCCGGAATATATAAGACCTGCGAAAAAGGGCGGAGGCATGACAACGGAGAAAGCGGACGCCATGTTATCTTACCCTGACGGAAGAATTGTGACAAAGACGAAGGAAGTGACAAAAGCGATTATTGAGCTGATAGGGCTTGACAGAAATCAGTTTACCCAGATTGCCATGATTGCGCAGGGAGATTTTTTGAAACTTCTTTTTGCAAAAACGGAAGAGAGAAGTAAAATTTTCCGAGAGATTTTCGATACAAAGAAATATCAGATTTTACAGGACAGACTTAAGGCAGAAAAAAACAGTTTGGATAAAGAATATCAGGATATTTCAAAAAGTATACAGCAGTATATGGAAGGAATTCAGGGAGAAAAAGAAGAGCAGGTAACAGCAGAAGCCCGCTTAGGGAATTTGTCGGTTCTTCTTGAGGAAGAAAATAATGAGATTGCAAGGCTGACTGAAGAATTGGCGTATATGGAAAATGAACTGGAAAAATTGAACCGACAGATTGGAAAGGCAGAAACAGAAGAGAAAAATCGGAAAGAACTTCAGAAACTGGAAGAAAATCTGCAATTTCAGGAAGAAAGACTGGCGCAGGCAAAAGAAAAATTGTCTGAGGAAACAAAGAGAGAAGCGGAAAGAGAAAAATTACGTGCGGAGATTATTTTAAGCGAAGAGAAATTACCTCTATACGATGAGGCAGATCAGGTAAAAGCAGAGTACAATTCCATGCAAGTACGCTTACAATCTGTTAAAAATGAACTGGCACAGTCGAAGGAGAGAGAAGAAAAATATAATCAGAATGTTGTCCTGATGAAAGAACAATTGGAAAAACTTGCATCTGCAGATACCGAAAAGGTACGTTTAGAAAACGAGAGGGCAGTGCTGGAGGAGAACAAAAATAAGGTTCGTCTTTTGAAGAAAATGCTTGTGGAGTATAAAGGAATTTCAAAGGGGCTGACTGAGCTACAACAGCAGTATCAGACCGCTATGTTAAAAGGTCAGAAAAAGCAGCAGGAATATGAAAAACTGGAGAGAAATTTTCTGGATTCTCAGGCGGGACTGCTTGCACAAAAATTAAAAGAAGGGGAACCGTGTCTTGTCTGCGGAGCGATCCACCACTTAAATCCGGCAAAAATTACACGGAGAGTCTGTACGGAAGAGGAATTGAGAGAGGTGAAACGGCAGAGTACAATACTTATGGAAAAGGCGACGATGCTCAGCGTAGAGGCGGGAAAAGCGAAAGGGGAGTTGGATACTGCCCGAAGAAATATCGAGGAGAGAGCAGACGAAATTTTTGGAAAACGCGTGGAGTCCATTTACACGGAACTGGAAAACCGGATAGGAGAACTGGCAAAAGCAGATGAAGAGATGAGAAAAAAATGGTCTGTCTTAGAAAAAAAGGCAGAGGAAAAAATCCGGTATGAGCAACAACTGCCCCAAATAGAAAAGTTGCAGAAGGAAGAAGAACAGAAGGGGAAAGAATTGGAACATTTGCAGGTGAAATGTCACACAGAATGCGATACTTTACAGAAACAAATGATGAAATTAAAAGAAAGTCTTTTGTTTTCTTCCAAAGCAGAAATATTGGACGATATTGAGTTGAAAAAGAGAACACGAAAGAGCATGGAACAGGCGTATGAATCTGCAAGACAGGAGACAGAGAAGATAGCAGGGCAGATAAAAGAAGACTGTGCAAGAATAAGTACGTTGAAAGAACAGTTGGAAAAAGTAAATGAAAATTCTCTTGAGGAATTAATGAAAAAACAGAGAGAATTACAGAAAGAAAGGACAACTTTGCTTGCGGACAGAGAAAATTTAGTTTCCATGTATAAATCTAACGGACAGATAAAAGAAGCAGTTGAAAGACAGTACGGTGCCATGAAAACAATAGAGAAAAAACAGGTGCTTGTTAAGGCGTTATCTGATACAGCAAACGGAAACGTTGCAAGGAAAGATAAGGTTATGCTGGAAACATATATTCAGATTTCGTATTTTCATCGTATTATTGCCAGAGCGAATACACGCTTTATGGTCATGTCCGGAGGGCAGTACGAATTAAAACGAAGAGAGGAAACAAAAGATCAGAGAAGTCAGACCGGGTTGGAGTTAGATGTTATTGACCATTATAATGGTTCCGTAAGAAACGTAAAGACACTTTCCGGAGGGGAGGCTTTTCAGGCATCATTGTCTTTGGCACTGGGACTTTCGGACGAAATACAGTCTTTGGCAGGGGGAATACAACTGGATACGATGTTCATTGACGAGGGGTTCGGTTCTTTGGACGAGGAGGCGCTGGAGCAGGCGATGAAGGCGCTGTATCGCCTTGCAGACGGAAACAGGCTGGTTGGGATTATTTCTCACGTTTCCGAATTAAAAGAGAGAATAGACAAACAGATTATTGTAAAGAAAGAGAAATCACAGGGAAGCAGTGTGCGTGTGATTGGATAAGCGAGGGAAAATGAGATATACAGTACCACATTATTATTGCAAATTTCAATGTACGGCATCAGAATGTCAGGATACATGCTGTGCGGGCTGGAAAATAGTAATTGATGAGAAAACATTGAAAAAATATAGAGAGGTAAAAGGTCCTTTCGGGAATCGTCTTCAAAATTCGATTGACTGGGAAGAGGAAACTTTTTTACAGTATGACGGAAGATGCGCTTTCTTAAATGAAGAAAATCTGTGTGATATCTATACGGAGGCCGGAGAAAAGATGTTTTGTAAAACATGCCGTCTGTATCCGAGGCACATAGAAGAATTTCAAGGAGAAAGAGAGATTTCTCTATCGTTATCCTGCATGGAGGCCGGCAAGCTGATTTTGGGCTGCAAAGAGTCCGTGAAATTTGTTTCGCTGGAAAAAGATGTGCGGGAAAAGGAAGATGAAACATTTGATTTCCTGCTGTACGGGAAATTGTCAGACACGAGAGAAGTGATTTTTCGGATTTTGCAGAATAGAACCTTGCCGATAAAACTTCGTCTGTCCATGGTGTTGGCACTGGCGCATGACATGGAGATAAAAGTGGCAAAACAGCAGCTTTTTCAGGTGGACGATGTGCTGAGAAGGTATGAAGATGAGTCGGCACCGGAGCGGTTTGCAAAGAAACTGGGCAACAGTATTTCCGGAAGCCGTCAGAGAAAGAAACTTATGCAGGAAATGTTTAAGGGGTTTGAGCAGTTTGAGGTGTTGAACAAAACATGGCCGGCATATTTAAAAGAATTGAAGAAAACTATTTTTAACCAGAGTGAGGAAATGTATGAGGAAAACAGAAGACATTTCACAACAGAGGTTTTAGAAAAAGAAGTGTGGACAGAACAGTTGATGGTCTACTTTGTATTTACCTATTTTTGCGGCGCGGTTTATGACGGAGAGATTTATGCAAAAATGCAGATGGCAGTCGCAAGCACGCTTTTAATTGAAGAATTGGCGATGGCAGTCTGGCAGCAGAATCATTGTATTCTTACTTTTTCTGCATTTGTGGATATTGCTCACAGGTATTCGAGAGAAATGGAACATTCGGACATAAATCTGAATCGTATTGAGGAAACCGTAAAACAAAAAGAATGCTTTCAACTGAAAAATTTACTGAAAGTGATAAATGAAATACAATAGGAATCTTTTTTAGAATATGTTATAATATTTTACAATGTGGACGAAAAAGAGGAGAGGAGACAAATTACAAAATGGAGAAAACAGATAGAAAGTACGGAGTGTATATTCAAATATTAAAGGAGGAGTTAGTTCCGGCCATGGGGTGTACAGAACCGATTGCATTGGCTTACGGCGCTGCGAAGGCGAGAGAAGTGCTGGGCGCTCTTCCGGATAAAGTGAAAATTGAGGCGAGCGGAAGTATTATCAAAAACGTGAAGAGTGTAATCGTGCCAAATACAGATCATTTAAAAGGAATTCCAGCAGCGGCGACGGCGGGAATCATTGCGGGAAAGGCAGATAAGAAATTAGAGGTTATTGCGGAAGTTTCCAAAGAGGAAATCCAAAAGATGCGTGAGTTTATGGAAAATACGGAAATCACAGTAGAACATATTAATTCAGGCATTACATTTGACATTGTAATCACAGTGTATCATGGAGATTCTTACGCAAAAGTGCGTATCGCAAACTATCATACAAATATTGTACTTGTGGAAAAAGACGGAGAAGTATTGGAAAGTACGGTTGTAGAGGGAGAAAAGGAAGAAGGGCTGACAGACCGTTCTTTGTTAAACGTGAAAGACATTGTTGATTTTGCAGACAGCGTGGACGTAGAAGAAATTAAAGAAGTGCTTGACAGACAGATTAAATATAATACGGCAATTTCTGCGGAAGGGCTTCGCGGGGATTATGGTGCAAATATCGGAAGCGTTCTTTTAGAAACATACGGAGATGATATTCGTACAAGAGCAAAAGCGGCGGCGGCAGCGGGTTCTGATGCGAGAATGAACGGTTGCGAACTTCCCGTAATCATTAATTCGGGAAGCGGAAATCAGGGTATGACTGCCTCACTTCCCGTTATTGAGTATGCAAAAGAGTTGAAGGTGACAGACGAAAAATTATACCGTGCATTGGCGTTGTCTAACCTTGTCACAATTCATCAGAAAACAGGAATCGGGCGTCTGTCAGCCTACTGTGGAGCAATCAGCGCGGGAGCAGGAGCAGGGGCAGGTATCGCTTATCTGTTAGGTGGAACATATGAAGAGATTATACATACAGTTGTAAATGCACTCGCAATCGTTTCAGGTATTGTCTGTGATGGAGCGAAAGCCTCCTGTGCGGCAAAGATTGCTTCCGCCGTAGATGCCGGCATATTGGGATATAATATGTATAAGTGCGGACAGCAGTTCTATGAAGGAGACGGAATTGTGACAAAAGGTGTGGAAGCGACAATTAAAAATATCGGTCGTCTTGGTAAAGAAGGTATGAAAGAGACGAACGAAGAAATTATCCGCATCATGGTAGGTGAGTAAATAATGGAGAAGATTATATATCAGGATAGAAAAAAGACAAATTGTGAAAAATGGGACGGGATCTTTCAAAAATTCGGTAAAGAAGACCTTCTTCCTCTCTGGGTTGCGGATATGGATTTTCAAGCGCCGGAGTGTGTTGGAAAGGCTTTGCAGGAATATGCCAAAAAGGGCGTGTTTGGATACTATAAAGTGCCGGAGAGTTTTTTTGAGGCGTTTATAAATTGGGAAAAAGAAAGGCACGGTTACCATGTGGAAAAGGAATGGATTCGGTTTGCACCCGGGGTAGTGCCGGCATTATTTTGGCTTGTACAGTGTTTTACGGAGAAAGAAGACAGTGTAATGATTTCCACGCCGGCATATCCGCCATTCTTTCACTGTATTGAAGACAACGGAAGAAAAGTGACTGATGTTCCATTGAAATGCACAGACGGGCATTATGAGATGGACTATGATAAAATGGAGAAAATTATGCGGGAAGAACAGGTGAAAATGTATATTCTCTGTTCACCGCACAATCCGATAGGACGTGTCTGGAAAGAAGAGGAATTAAGGCGCCTGATTTCTCTTTGCGAGAAATATCATGTGCTTCTCGTTGCAGATGAAATTCATCAGGATATTATATTAAAAGGAAACAGACAGATTCCTGCGGGAAGTATCGGGCAATATACGGATAAGATAATTGCTTTAACGGCGGCAAGCAAAACTTTCAATCTGGCAGATTGCCAGAATGCGTTTATTTTACTTGCAGATGAAAAACTGAGGGAAGAGTTTGATGACTTTGCAGAGAAAATTCATGTGATGCAGGGAAGCGGATTCGGTTATATTGCAGTGCAAAATGCCTATGAGGGCGGTCTTGACTGGCTGAATGGAGTGTTAAAGATAATTGAAGAGAATTATGTGTATGCAAGACACTTTATTGAACGGGAACTTCCCGAGGCAGTTGTCTCTGAATTACAGGGAACATATTTGATGTGGATAGATTTGAAACCATATCTTCAGGATAAAGATGTAGTACAGACATTGCAGGAGAAATGTCATCTTGCCATTGATTATGGCGATTGGTTTGGAGGAGAGGACTGGAAGTATTATATTCGCGTAAATTTGGCAACTAAAACGGAAAACATTGCACAGGCAATGGAAAACTTGAAGCGAGGACTGGAATAATGGGTTTAATTGAATTGATCTGTATTGCCGTAGGACTGTCAATGGACGCTTTTGCGGTAGCAATCTGTAAAGGGTTATCTTTGAGAAAATGTACATGGCAAAAGCAGGGCATAGTAGGATTATATTTTGGCGTATTTCAGGCAGGTATGCCGCTTTTGGGATATTTACTCGGTATGCAATTTAAAGAAATGATTACATCAATTGATCACTGGATTGCTTTTGTTCTACTTGGTATTATCGGTGCAAATATGATAAAAGAAGGATTTTCAAAAGAAGAGATCAGTGATGAGAAAACGGACAGGCTTTCCGTAAAAGAAATGTTGGGACTTGCGGTTGCAACAAGCATCGACGCACTTGCGGTAGGCGTTACCTTTGCATTTTTACAGGTGGAAATCATTCCGGCAGTGTGCATTATCGGGATTACTACATTTATTTTATCCGCAGCGGGAGTAAAAATTGGGAATATTTTTGGAACTCGTTACAAATCAAAAGCGGAAATTGCAGGCGGCGTCATATTGATTTTTATGGGAGTAAAAATTTTAGTTGAACATTTAATGTAAAATCGTGATAGAGCAGCCAACTAACAGGGAATGGAGAGTTTTATCCAAAGATTTTGGAAAAAATGGAGATATTATAAGAGGTGAATAAAAATGAAATGGAATAAATTCAGATTAAAAACAACCACAGAGGCGGAAGATATCGTAAGCAGCATGCTTATGGATTTGGGAATAGAAGGAGTAGAAATTGAGGATAAAGTTCCGCTTACGCAGGCAGATAAAGAGCAGATGTTTGTAGACATTCTTCCGGAAATTGAGGCAGATGACGGAGTTGCTTATTTAAGTTTCTATCTTGATGACGGGGAAGACACAGATACTGTTTTGGCAAATGTCAAAAAGGAATTGGAAGAAATGAAATCCTTTTTAGATATAGGAGAATGTACGATTGAGGAATCGGAGACGGAGGACGTGGACTGGGTAAATAACTGGAAGAAGTATTTCCATCAGTTTTATGTGGACGACGTACTCATCATTCCGTCATGGGAAGAAGTAAAACCGGAAGATGAAGATAAAATGATTATTCACATTGATCCGGGAACTGCTTTTGGAACAGGAATGCACGAGACAACACAACTTTGCATCAGACAGATAAGAAAATATGTGACACCGCAGACAAGAATTTTAGATGTGGGCTGTGGAAGTGGAATTTTAGGAATGCTCGCATTAAAATTTGGTGCGGAATATTCCGTAGGAACAGATTTAGATCCATGTGCCATTGATGCCACTTATGAAAATATGGAAGTAAACGGTATCGAAAAATCACAGTATGAAGTGATGATTGGAAATATTATCGACGATAAAGAAGTACAGGATAAAGTCGGATACGAAAAATATGACATTGTTGTGGCAAATATTTTAGCAGACGTACTTGTGCCTCTGACGCCGATTATCGTACACCAGTTGAAAAAAGGCGGTATTTATATTACAAGCGGAATTATTGATATGAAAGAAGAAACTGTAGTAAATGCCGTAAAAGAAGCCGGATTAGAAGTGCTTGAAGTGACATACCAGGGAGAATGGGTATCTGTTACGGCGAGAAAAAATTAGGAGAAAGAGTATGCACCATTTTTTTGTGACACCGAATCAGGTGAGCGGAGAGGAAATTTATATAGAAGGTTCAGACGTAAACCACATCTGCAATGTATTACGCATGAAAAAGGGAGAAAAACTCCAAATCAGTGACGGAAATAACAAGAAATATATTTGCCGGATTGAGGATATGACAGCGGAAAAGGTTCTTTTACACATAGTGGAAGAAAAACTGGGAGATACAGAACTTCCTTCTAAAATTTACTTGTTTCAGGGACTTCCTAAAAGTGATAAAATGGAATGGATTGTGCAAAAAGCGGTAGAGTTGGGCGCGTATGAGATTATTCCTGTTTCCACAAAAAGAGCGGTAGTGAAATTAGACGCGAAAAAAGCGGCAAAAAAAGTGGAAAGGTGGAACAGTATTGCGGAGGGCGGTGCGAAGCAGTCAGGGCGCACAGTGATACCAAAAGTGCGGGAAGTGATGACTTACCGGGAGGCGCTTGCTTACGCAGAAACGCTGGACATCGTATTAGTTCCATATGAATTGGCGGAAGGAATGGACAAGACGAAAGAATTTATCGGACAGATAGAGAAGGGACAGTCTGTTGGCATTTTCATCGGCCCTGAAGGCGGATTTGAAAAAGAGGAAGTAGAGCAGGCAATGGAAATGGGAGCAGAGCCGATTACATTGGGAAAACGTATTTTGAGAACAGAAACAGCAGGGCTGACCGTTTTGTCGATTTTAATGTATCATCTGGAAAGTTAAATACATAATTTAATAGTAATATAAGGAAAATAGGAGAAGAAACATGGAAGTATATTTGGACAATTCTGCCACAACCAAATGTTATGACAGTGTAAAAGATATTGTACAAAAAGTGATGTGCGAAGATTACGGAAACCCATCGTCCATGCACAAAAAGGGTGTGGAAGCGGAGCGATATATAAAAGAAGCAAAAGAGATTTTGGCAAAACTGTTAAAAGTGCAGGAAAAAGAGATTTTTTTTACTTCCGGTGGAACAGAAAGTGACAATCTGGCGCTTATCGGAGCGGCAAGGGCAAATCACCGTGCAGGGAAACATTTGATTACATCATCAATTGAGCACCCGGCAATTTTAAATACAATGCAATATTTAGAGCAGGAAGAAGGGTTTAGAGTAACGTATCTGCCTGTTGACAGCGAGGGAAAAATACGGTTAGATGCGTTGAGGGAAGCGTTGTGTGAAGAAACAATCCTTGTATCTGTCATGTATGTGAACAATGAAGTCGGTTCTGTGCAGCCAATAGAAGAGGCGGCAAAACTGGTAAAAGATTATAATAAGAACATTTTATTTCATGTGGACGCAGTGCAGGGATTTGGTAAATACAAAATATATCCAAAGAAACTGGGAGTGGATTTGCTTTCCGTAAGCGGACATAAAATTCACGGACCAAAAGGAATCGGAGCAATCTATATAAATGAAAAGGCGAAGGTGAGACCGATTATCTTTGGAGGAGAACAGCAGAAAAATATCCGTTCCGGCACGGAAAATGTTCCGGGAATTGCAGGACTTGGCGTGGCGGCAAGAGAAATCTATACGGACTTAGATAAAAAAGTTGCTCACATGAGAGAATTAAAGCAGCGCTTTATTGACGGTATTATGAAAATTGAAGACACGACCATTCATGGAAAATATGATGATACAAGCGCTCCTCACATCATCAGCGTGGGAATTGCAGGTATTCGCAGTGAAGTGCTTTTACACACTCTCGAAGAAAAAGGTATTTATGTTTCCTCCGGTTCGGCATGTGCATCGAACCACCCCGCGATCAGCGGCGTTCTAAAGGGAATCGGAGCAAAAAATGAATTTCTAGATGCGACCATTCGCTTTAGTCTTTCTGAATTTACAACGGAAGAGGAAATTGACTATACGCTGGAAACATTATATAATTGTATACCAATGCTGAGAAGATATACGAGACACTAGTCGTTTTGAAGAAAAGTAGAGAAAGGTAAGAATATACATGAAGTTTCAATCATTTTTAATAAAATACGGTGAAATCGGTATTAAAGGAAAAAACAGATACATTTTTGAAGACGCGCTTATGCGTCAGATACGCTTTGCGTTGAAAGACGTGGACGGCATATTTAATGTACACAAATCGCAGGGCAGAGTGTATGTTGACTGTGAGGGGGATTTTGATTATGATGAGGCGGTTGCCGGATTAAAGAGAGTTTTCGGTATCGTTGGAATCTGCCCGGTTATTCATGTGGAAGATAAAGGGTTTGAAGAACTGAAAAAGGTAGTTGTGAATTATATGGACGAAATGTATCCGGATAAGAACACAACATTTAAAGTAGAGGCAAGACGTGGAAAGAAAAGTTACCCGAAAAATTCAATGGAAATTAACTGCGAAATCGGTGAAGCGATTTTAGAAGCGTTTCCGGAGATAAAGGTAGACGTGCATAAACCTGCCATTAAATTAAATATTGAAGTCAGAGAAGAAATTTATATTTATTCTGAAATTATTCCGGGACTGGGAGGAATGCCGGTAGGAACAAACGGAAAAGCAATGCTTTTATTATCGGGTGGAATCGACAGTCCGGTTGCCGGATATATGATTTCAAAGAGAGGTGTCGGATTGGAGGCGACTTATTTCCACGCACCGCCGTATACAAGTGAACGTGCGAAACAGAAAGTAATTGACTTGGCAAAACTTGTCTCAAAATATTCGGGACCGATTAAATTAAATATTGTTAATTTTACGGATATTCAGTTATATATTTATGACAAATGCCCGCATGATGAACTGACAATTATTATGCGCAGATATATGATGAAAATTGCAGAGCATTTTGCAAAAGAAAGCGGCTGTCTCGGGCTTATTACAGGGGAGAGTATCGGACAAGTTGCCAGTCAGACAATGCAGAGTCTTATGGCGACAAATGATGTATGTACACTGCCTGTATACCGTCCGGTAATTGGATTTGATAAACAGGAGATTGTGGACATTGCGGAAAAAATCGATACTTACGAAACTTCCATTTTACCGTTTGAAGACTGCTGTACAATTTTTGTTGCAAAACACCCTGTGACAAAACCGAATTTGAACATTATCAGACGTTCAGAAGAAAATCTTACAGAGAAAATTGATGAATTGTTTGAGCAGGCAATTCAGACTGTAGAAACAATTGTTGTAAAACCATAAAATTGCAGATGAAAAAAGCCCCACAAAATTTGTGGGGCGTTTAAACTCATAAATTCAATTATACAATGTATGGTTTTAATACTTCGAGAACAGTTTCAGCATCATCTTCAGCATGAATGTTTAAGTCGATTGGTTTTGATAAGTCTAAACTAAAAATACCCATGATAGATTTTGCGTCAATTACGTAACGACCGGATACTAAATCAAAATCATAATCAAATTTTGTGATTTCATTTACGAATGATTTAACTTTGTCAATTGAATTTAAAGAAATTTGTACTGTTTTCATTGGAATAACCTCCTTGAATGTTTTTTACTCTAAGAATATATTAAGTTGTCAGGAAAAAAATGTCAAGGAACAATATGCCAAAGAAAAGGTTAAATTTTCGTTATTTTATACATAAATTTAAGGAGGAAAAAATGAAAAAAGTTGCACTACATAATTTGGGCTGTAAAGTAAATGCCTATGAAACGGAAGCAATGCAGGAATTATTAGAAAAAGAGGGATATGAGATTGTTCCGTTTAAAGAGGGAGCGGATATTTATATTATCAATACATGTACGGTGACAAATATGGCTGACAGAAAATCACGTCAGATGCTTCACCGTGCAAAAAAAATGAATCCAAATGCCATTGTTGTTGCAGCAGGGTGCTATGTGCAGGCGAAAAGTGAATCGAAGGAGACTGATGAAAGTATAGACATTATTATCGGTAATAATAAAAAGCAGGATTTAATTTCTATTTTGAAAGAGTATCAGGAAAAACATGATGGTATACAGAAAGAGATTATAGATATTAATCATACGAAGGAGTATGAGGAACTGCATCTGAGTAAAACGGCGGAGCATACAAGGGCATATTTAAAAGTGCAGGACGGTTGCAACCAATTTTGTACATACTGCATTATTCCTTATGCCAGAGGAAGGGTGCGCAGCAGAGAAAAAGAAAATGTTGTTGCGGAAGTAAAACAACTGGTGGCAAATGGTTATCAGGAAGTCGTTCTCACAGGAATCCATTTAAGTTCTTATGGAGTGGATTTACAGGGAGAGGATTTATTGTCGCTTATTTTGGCGGTAAATGAAATTGAAGGATTAAAAAGAATACGTTTGGGTTCTCTGGAACCCCGTATCATCACGGAGGAATTTGCAAAGACTATCTCAGGTTTAGAAAAAATCTGTCCGCATTTTCACCTGTCCTTACAGAGTGGCTGCAATGGGACTTTAAAGCGAATGAACAGAAGATACACTGCGGAAGAATATTTTGAGAAATGTGAACTGCTCAGAAAGTATTTTGACAATCCGGCGCTGACGACTGATGTGATTGTAGGATTTCCGGGGGAGACGGAAGAGGAATTTGAAGAATCAAGAGCATTTGTGGAGAAAGTGAATTTCTATGAGACACATATTTTCAAATATTCCAGACGAGAGGGAACAAAGGCTGCCGTAATGGAAAATCAGGTTCCGGAGCAGATAAAGACAAAGAGAAGCAATATACTTCTGGAGTTAGATGAAAGAAAACGAAAAGAATACGAAGAAAAATTTATCGGTAAAACAGTGGAAGTTCTGATGGAAGAAGAGGTCGAAAAAGAGGGAAAATGCTATCAGACAGGGCATACGAAAGAATATATTAAAGTGGCTTTAAAGGGCGATGAGAACATGCAAAATCAGTTGGTAAAGATTAAAATTGATAATCATTCACAAATTATACGTTGAATTTTATAGGCAATTATATTAGAATAAAGTTGAAATAAAGTAAAGGACGTGGTGAAATGAAAGATTTAAACAGTACACAATTTTTCCAGGTAGAACCTGCTCCACAAATTCAGGCAAAAGATATTCTTGAAATTGTGTATCAGGCATTGCGGGAAAAAGGATACAATCCGGTCAATCAGATTGTCGGATATATTATGTCAGGTGATCCTACATACATTACAAGTCACAATGGGGCCAGGAGCCTGATTATGAAGATGGAGAGAGATGAGTTAGTGGAAGAGATGCTTAAGACGTATATTGAGCATCACTCATGGGAATAATACAATGAGAATTATGGGATTAGATTACGGTTCTAAGACAGTGGGAGTCGCAATTAGCGATGCCCTTTGTCTGACTGCACAGGGAATTGAGACGATTCAGAGAAAAGAAGAAAATAAGTTGAGAAAAACATTAGCCCGTATTGAAGCGTTAATAGAAGAATATGAGGTGGATAAAATCGTTCTTGGTTTCCCTAAGCATATGAACAATGATATTGGTGACCGTGCGGAAAAGTCTTTGGCGTTTAAAGATATGCTGGAGAGAAGAACAGGGCTTGAAGTCATTATGTGGGACGAGCGTCTGACTACAGTGGAGGCAGAACGTACATTGATAGAGAGCAATGTAAGGAGAGAAGAACGTAAAAAATATGTCGATAAAATAGCGGCAATTTTTATTCTTCAAGGATATTTGGACTCGGTTTATTTAAAAAAATAGGTGTTCATGAGGTGAAAAGAGATGGAAAAAATTCAATTTATGTTTGATGACGGAACAGAGTCGGCAGATTTTTTTGTTCTTGAAGAAACAAAAGTAAATGGCGTATCTTATATTCTTGTTACGGATTCGGAAGAAGATGATGCGGAATGTATGATTTTGAAAGATACAAGTAAGCCGGAAGAAAGCGAGAGTGTTTATCAGGTAGTGGAAGATGACACGGAACTTGAGGCGGTATTAAAAATATTTGAAGAATTATTGGAAGATATTGATATAGAAATGTAACGTACAATTTTTAAGAGGTGGAATATGTCTGTAAATCAGGAAAAATTCAAAGCAATGTTAAAGGAAAAAGGGCTGAAAGTGACAAATCAGCGATTGGTTGTTCTGAAAGTTTTGGCGGAGCATAAAGATAGACATATGACAGCAGAAGAAATATATGATTTAGTTAGAAATGAGTTTCGGGATATAGGGATTGCAACTGTCTATCGGACGGTTCAGTTGCTTTTGGAAATGAAGTTAATAGACCGTATTGAATTGAATGACGGCTGTGTGAGATATGAAATAGGACATCAGTTTTTGGGTGATACGAAACATTATCACCATCATTTGATTTGCAAAGAATGTGGAAAGATTATTCCCTTTGATGATGATTTGTTAGAAGATTTGGAAAAACATATAGAGAAAACATTGGGATTTTGTGTTTTGGACCATGAATTAAAACTTTACGGAAAATGTAAGGATTGTATAGAGAAAGAAAAGAATGTGCGGAAACATATAGAATGATGGAGGTGTAAATTTGAAAAAAGAGAATAACTCAAAATTGAAAATTATTGCTCTTGGCGGATTAGAGCAAATAGGAATGAATATTACCGCTTTTGAATATGAAGACAGTATTATCGTAGTGGACTGTGGACTTGCATTCCCGGAAGATGATATGCTTGGAATTGATTTAGTTATTCCTGATATAACATATTTAAAAGATAATATTCAGAAAGTAAAGGGATTTGTGATTACACATGGTCATGAAGACCATATCGGTGCGTTGTCATATGTATTGAAGGACTTAAATTTCCCTATTTATGCTACAAAACTTACGATGGGGATTATTGAAAACAAATTAAAAGAGCATAATTTACTTCGCAGCACAAGAAGAAAAGTGGTACGTCACGGACAATCCATTAATTTAGGACAGTTCAGAATTGAATTTATTAAGACAAACCATAGTATTGCGGACGCTTCAGCATTGGCAATCTATTCTCCGGCAGGTATCGTTGTGCATACGGGTGACTTTAAAGTAGACTACACGCCTGTTTTCGGTGATGCGATTGATTTACAGCGTTTTGCTGAATTGGGCAAAAAAGGTGTTTTGGCGCTAATGTCCGACAGTACAAATGCGGAGAGACCGGGATTTACAATGTCAGAACGAACGGTAGGAAAGACGTTTGATCATATTTTTGCAGAACACAGAAATACAAGAATTATCATCGCTACATTTGCTTCTAACGTAGACCGTGTACAGCAGATTATTAACTCTGCGTACAAATACGACAGAAAAGTTGTCGTTGAAGGGCGAAGCATGGTAAATATTATTGAGACGGCATCAGAATTGGGATACTTAAATATTCCTGATAAAACATTGATCACCATTGATCAGTTGAAGAATTATCCTGATGAAAAAACCGTACTGATTACAACAGGAAGCCAGGGAGAATCGATGGCTGCTCTGTCGCGAATGGCTGCCGATATTCATAAGAAAGTCAGCATTAAACCGGGAGATACCGTTATCTTTAGTTCAAGCCCGATTCCGGGGAATGAAAAAGCGGTTTCCCGCGTGATTAATGAACTTTCACAGAAAGGTGCTACCGTTATTTTCCAGGATACACATGTTTCAGGTCATGCCTGTCAGGAAGAAATTAAGTTGATTTATTCCCTTGTAAAACCTAAATACGCTATTCCTGTACACGGTGAATATCGTCATTTGCGTGCAAATGCGGGAATTGCAGAAAGTCTTGGAATTCCAAAAGAAAATATTTTCTTATTGCAGTCAGGCGATGTACTTGCGTTAGATGGGAAAGGCGCGGAAGTTGTAGATAAGGTGCATACAGGCGCAATTTTAGTTGACGGTTTAGGTGTGGGTGATGTTGGAAACATCGTATTGCGTGACCGACAGCATTTGGCGGAAGACGGTATATTGATTGTTGTTCTTACTTTAGAGAAAGGAACAAATCAAGTATTGGCAGGACCGGATATCGTCTCCAGAGGTTTTGTTTATGTGAGAGAATCTGAAGGGCTGATGGAAGAGGCGAGACAGATTTTATCAGAGGCATTGGAAAATTGTCTGATGCAGAACAAAAATGCAGATTGGAGCAGAATTAAACTCGTTATCCGGGATACAATGAATGAATTTATTTGGAAACGGACAAAGAGAAGACCGATGATTCTTCCAATTATTATGGACGTATAAAAACAAGGACGGGGAATGAAAATTCTGCCGTCCTTACTTGAGGAAAGGAAACTGTTATGATTGTAGATGAACGTATGGTTACATTTATCAATTCTCTTGAAACAGAAAACAGTGAAATATTAGAGACAATAGAAAAAGAAGCGCTGGAAACTTTTGTTCCGATTATTCGCAAGGAAATGCAAAGTTTTATGAAAGTGCTTCTGGCGATTCAAAAACCGCTTAATATTCTTGAGGTGGGAACGGCAGTTGGCTTTTCCGCACTTTTAATGAGTGAATATGCGCCGGAAGAGTGCAGGATTACAACGATTGAGAAGTATGAAAAACGTATTCCGATTGCGAAAGAGAACTTTCGGCGGGCGGGAAAAGAAGACAAGATTACTCTTTTAGAGGGTGATGCACTGGAAATTTTAAAAGGTCTGGAAGAAAAATATGACTTTATTTTCATGGACGCGGCAAAGGCACAGTATATTAACTATATGCCGGAAGTGATTCGTCTGTTGGAAAAAGGCGGAGTACTTGTCTCCGACAATGTATTGCAGGACGGAGATATTATTGAATCAAGATTTGCCGTGGAGAGAAGAAACAGGACAATTCACAGCAGAATGAGAGAGTATTTATATAGATTGAAACATGAGGAACAGTTGCTGACTTCCATTATCCCTCTCGGAGACGGAGTGGCAATCAGTACAAAGAAGTAAGAAAGGAACAGACAAATGGCAAGACACCCAGAATTATTAATTCCGGCAAGCAGTTTAGAAGTATTAAAAATAGCAGTTATATTTGGTGCAGATGCAGTATATATCGGAGGAGAGGCGTTCGGACTTCGTGCGAAAGCGAAAAATTTTTCCAAAAAAGATATGGAAGAGGGCATAAAATTTGCACATGAACACGGTGTGAAAGTGTATGTAACCGCTAATATCCTTGCACATAACGGTGACTTGGAAGGGACAAGAGAATATTTCAGAGAGTTGGGAGAAATGAATCCGGACGCCCTAATCATCGCTGATCCGGGTATGTTTATGCTTGCAGGGGAAGAATGCCCGCATATTGAAAGACATATCAGTACACAGGCGAATAATACAAACTATGAAACATACAGATTTTGGCACAAATTGGGAGCGACAAGGGTAGTATCTGCAAGAGAATTATCTTTAGAAGAAATTAAAGAAATACGCGCTAATATTCCTGATGAGTTGGAAATAGAAACATTCGTACACGGTGCGATGTGCATTTCTTATTCAGGAAGATGCCTGCTCAGCAATTATTTTACGGGACGAGATGCGAATCAGGGAGCATGTACACACCCATGCCGTTGGAAATACTCCATTGTGGAAGAGACAAGACCGGGAGAATACATGCCGGTTTATGAAAATGAGAGAGGAACATATATTTTCAACTCAAAAGATTTATGTATGATTGAGCATATTCCGGAACTTTTAGAAGCGGGAATTGACAGTCTGAAAATCGAGGGACGTATGAAGACAGCTCTATATGTCGCCACAGTTGCAAGAACATATCGAAAAGCGATTGATGATTATCAGAAGGATCCGGAATTATATAAGAAAAACATGCCATGGTATTTGGAACAGATTTCAAACTGCACATACAGACAGTTTACCACGGGATTTTTCTTTGGAAAACCGGACGAAACAACACAAATTTATGATAGCAATACGTATGTAAAAGAGTACACATATCTTGGAATTATAGGAGAAGAACGGGAAGGCACATACCGCATTGAACAGAGAAATAAGTTTTCCGTAGGAGAGAAAATCGAAGTGATGAAACCAAACGGGGACAATGTGGAAGTGACGGTAAAACGTATTTTGACGGAGGACGGAGAGGAACAGGAGAGCGCTCCTCACCCAAAACAGGTGCTTTATGTAGACTTGGGAATTCCGGTGGATCAATATGATATCCTGAGAAGACAGGAAGAAAAGTAAAAAGAAACTACGGACTTTTAGGAAAAGAAAGTCCGTAGTTTTTCTATTGCACTTTTTTCGATGCGGGAAACATAGGAGCGGGAAATGCCAAGTTGGCGGGCGATTTCTCTTTGCGTATATTCCTCTCCTTCATAAAGACCGTATCGCATTTTCAAAACGAGCCGCTCTCTCGGAGAAAGTTCAGAGGATACTTTTTCGTAGAGCATTTTGATATCATCTTTTAAGGCAACTTTAGAAGGGGCATCTTCCTCATCGGATTCAATGACATCAAAAAGTTGGATTTCATTTCCTTCTCTGTCCGTTCCGATAGGCTCATAAAGAGAAACTTCTTTAGATGTTTTTTTCTTACCGCGCAACATCATGAGAATTTCATTTGCAACCCGCTCGTTGTGGCTTCGTTTTTTCATTATTTTGACCAACTAGATATAAGTGTACGTGAGTACCGTCCCATACAACTTTAGCGACCAGTATTCTTAGCGTTGTCCGTTTCTCTTCAATCGACATCATATCAAAAGAATCTGAAAAAGAAGATAATTTCTCAATCAATACGTCAAAGTTGGCAAGCAGTATATTTTGATTTTGTAAAAGTTCATTTAATGTATGAATCTGCTTTTCAATCTTCATTTTTTCCTTGTGCAAGTTATTTATCTGTTTATTGATATGAGAAAAAGCAGGAGTATTGTCTGCCTCAGACAGAGCAATTACAAGATTTTCTATTTTTCTGTTAATATCGTGGAGTACTTTCTGTAAGTGGTCTATTTCGGTAGTATTAGATGCTTCTTTTGACAGTAATTGCTTTTTCGCATATTTTAACTGTTCGTGGAACTTATCGACATCTTCTCCTTGTGCAATTTCTTTTATTTGGTCACATACCATTTTGTCAAGTAGATTTCCGTCTGGGCGGTTCATGTTACAAAGTTGTCCATGTGATTTTTCTTTTGTTTCACAAAGATAAGAAAAGCGTTTGTTACCGTTTTCGTCCAGACTTCTATTCGCTTTTGGTCGCATATAACTTCCACAGTCGGCACAAATTAAAATGCCGGATAATAAGGCAGTATTATCTTTTGGTTTACGATAACTTTTAGATTTGTTTTGTTCTAAAAGTTCTTGTACCTGTAACCATTCTTTTCCTGTCAATAACGGTTTATGTTTTCCTATTGCAACAATCCATTCGGAATAATTGTGTTGTTTATGCGGAATTTCGCTTGCCTGATTGGATTTGTTATATACCATCAATCCATGAGTTCCGTTAAACTCTGATGATTCATTGAAAATCAGTGTTCCTATCTCATTAAAATAACAAAGAGTATCTTCGTCAGCAGCAGCATAGACAGGATTTTTTAAAATGTCACGTATTCCGGTTCGAGAAAAATTTTTCCCATTTCTTGTTTTATAGTGATAATTAAGCAAATATGTTTCCACTTTCGTAAGAGAACGAAAGTCTAAAAATTTATCAAAAATCAAACGGGTGAGAGAAAAGTTATCGGAATCTGTTTTCAGTCGGTAAGCAGTACGGATTTTTCCCTCAATGTCAACGGAAGTCTTGGCTGTGCTTATATAGCCAAGCGGAGTTGTTCCTCCAAGCCACCGTCCTGTTTTAGCAAGAGCCAGCATATTATCTCTGATACGCTCTGCTATCGTATCTCTTTCTAACTGAGCAAATGCGGAGGAAATGGAAAGCATGGCTCTTCCAAGAGGAGTTGTAGTGTCAAAGTTTTCTGTTACAGAGATAAAATTGATGTCCAATCGTTCTAATTCCTGATAGAGAAGAGCAAAATCAATCGTGTTACGGCTGATACGGTCTAAGCGATAGCAGACAATCATACTGATTTCATGGTTTCGACAGGCTCCCAGCATTTGTTGAAATTGTGGTCGCTTTGTGTTCTTGCCAGAGAAACCCTCATCTTCATAAACGACAATCTGATTCATATCGGTTATTTGGTATTTATAAGCAATGTGTTTTTTACATTCTTCAATCTGGTTTCCAATACTTTCGCCTTTACCTGTGAATTTTGACTTACGAGAGTAGATAGCAATTTTTCCGTTTATCTGTGTTTTCATATCGAACCTTCTTTCATTCCTTTTTCAAAGTTAAGTATAAATGTGATTTTGTAGGATTGCAAAAAGAATTTGATTGTAGTTGTGTCATGCATTCAAATCAACAATTTTGTTATGTAAATTTATTTGTAAATGACAAAACCGTATAAGATTTACTTGATAATATATGAAAAAACGGATATAATTATATCAAGAAAATGATATGAAAGGGTGAAGAAAATGATTATCAAGGCTTCAGCAACATTACGAAACGATTATTCTACTATTTCCAATCTTGCAAGGTCAACGAGTGAACCGATTTATATAACAAAAAATGGCGAGGGTGACGGAGTATTTATGAATATTGATGCCTTTGAGAAAAGGGAGCAGGCATTGGAACTTCGTGCCAAAATCATGCAGGCAGAAGAAGAACGGTTAAACGGAGCAAAGACAAGAAGTATCTCCGAAGCAAGAAAGGAACTGAGAGAACGTGCAGGAACAATATAAAGTTGAGATTCTTCCTACTGCGTGGGAAGATTTGAAAAGTATTGAGGACTATTATTTACTTCAATTCGGTGTGGAATCTGCGATGAAAGTAACAGATCAGATATTAAATAGTATTGAACGTTTGGAGTTATACTCAGATTCTGGTTCACTTACACCTGATAAATGGTTGAACCGAAAGGGGTATCGCATGGTCATATCTGAAAGATATGTTTCTATCTATCGGCTGATAGAAAAAACAGTTTATGTATATCATATTGCTGATACACAGACAGAGTACACCAAACTATTTTTGTAAATGAAATTGAATAAGAATTTTAAGCAGAAGAACTGCCCGTCATTGAAAGATTGATGATAGGCAGTTCTTTCATTATTTGCGATTTTAAGAACGCGGGTAAGGTTTCTTTTCATCTGTTAATTCGGCTAGATAGTCCATACTGGTATCTAAAGCAAGTGCTATTTTTCTGCATTGCTCAAATGTATAGTATCGTTTTCCGTTTTCAATCTTAGAATAATCACTTTGGTCTATCCCAGTTAGGTGTTGCATTTTAATCTGTGTGTAGCCACGTTCTTTTCGTATGGTGTTAGAATATAAATAGTACAAGTCAAAATGAGAATTCCTTATAAGAAAAATTATGGTACAATGTAGGTACCGCACTGAAGGAGGATCTCATTATGGCAAAGCACTATGACAAACAATTTAAGCTGGATGCAGTCCAGTATTATCATGATCACAAGACCTTAGGACTGCAGGGCTGTGCTACAAATTTAGGAATCAGTCAGCAGACTTTATCACGCTGGCAGAAAGAACTGCGTGAAACAGGTGATATTGAAAGCCG
>NZ_BAAHSH010000016.1:0-12141 GCF_054660755.1 Faecalimonas hominis | reverse complement strand
ACTTTTAATAGTTAGTCTTTCGTAAAAATGAGTATAAAAATACCACTGGCTACTATTTCCCAGTGGTATTTAATTATATAGTTCAGGTAATTCTTTTTTTAGTTCTAAAGATTTTTTTATATCTCTTACATAATCATCATAATCATCTTCCCCATATTCAAGTTCTATGTATTCATCAGGGTCACTTTTAAACATATTATAATATTTGTCATACAATTTTTCTAATTCATGTGTCGTGTGTCCGTACCACATTATTTTATCATCTCCTTTAATATCCTGAATACTTCTCTTGTAGTTTCAGGAAAGAGGGTTTCTGCCATTTCCATGACTTTCTTGTCATTTTGAAATAACATTCTTCCATATTAAGCCCATGTTTCTCGTTCCAATGCTTTTTCCCTTTTCCAGTAGGAATCTTCATGCCTATACCCCAAACGGATTTCTCCTTTTGACATTCCATTCAGAATATCAGATATTCCACGATACTCATTCTTTAGTTTAATACCTCTTCTTCCATTTTCAAATGCTTCAGGATATTCCAAGTATAACATATCCTCGATAGTTTTCCTATGTTTTTGAAAAATGCCTATTAATCGCCTATAATCCTTTTCTATCTCCTTGTTTAAAGCACCCTTCTCCATTAAGTCATATGTTCCATCTATTTCATGGAATAACTCATGTGCTAATGTATCTGCACTTGCATTTTCAGTCAAGTATAAAATTTTTTGAAAGAGAATATTGGGATTTTTTACCTTCTGTCCTCTTTATCTTGGTTCTTTTAAGAGACTGCTCTAATAAAATTTTAGCATCTTTATTCTTAACACTTTTCAAGTTTTGTTTAAAGGTTTTTTTCTGTTTTGAAACGCCGGAAATAATCTCTGTTATTCCTTTTCCAATGTCTGTCTCTAATGAAGAGTTTTGCTTATATTCATCAGCAATCATTTCTTTATCTGTAACCGGTAAGTATGTACACCTACAGTTCGCGTGTAGTGGAAGAATAGGGGCTTTCTCAAGGGGATATATTTTCGTATGGTATCCTCCACAGGTAGTGCAGGTTCTTTCGTCTGCTGCCGCCCAAATCTAACTTTACTGTGATTAGTAGTTTTTGTATCTTTGTAATGTCGCACTGTTTAAATAACGCATACCACGAAGAGAACGACACCTACAGCAATAAACGGATACAGACTACAGACAATTCCAGTCCTTACTTACACGAGGGGAGCAACGTTTACGGTTAGATATTATGACGTATTATGGGAATTTCAATCCTCGCTCCCACGAGGGGAGCGACAACGCCTTGGTTGGCGAGGAAAAAATTGGAAAGGCATTTCAATCCACGCTCCCGCGAGGAGAGCGACGATGAATATGAGCAGTACACTCTTTTTTCTGTAGCATTTCAATCCACGCTCCCGCGAGGGGAGCGACATCGACGACAAAGAAGTTATCCAGTGCATTCCTATTTCAATCCACGCTCCCGCGAGGGGAGCGACATTGACTTCTGTATCTCCTATACATTTCGTACAATTTCAATCCACGCTCCCGCGAGGGGAGCGACAAAACCTTTGAGAAGGTTATGCCCGACATGACAATTTCAATCCACGCTCCCGCGAGGGGAGCGACAGCAATTTTTGCTAATTTTAGACCTTATATTTCTTTAAATATTGCTAATCTTTATTAATACTATCTTCTTTTTCTTATTATTTCCTTCTAAATTTCATCTTCCCGATTGATTTTATACATTTTTTCTAGTGCGAACCTCTCCACATTTTTATGTATGCTTACTATTCGCACTTTTATTACATAATAAGAATTCCATCAGCAGAAATCCCTCGATCTACACCAACATGTTCCACTTTTGTTTTATATTGATTTCCCAAATAATAAAACCTCAAACTATCAACCTCTTCATCGATAATATCTGTCAACTTTTCCGTCTTTGTCACACCATTTTTTCGCGCAGTGGAAAGATGATAGGCCAATGAGTTATCCACAATCCCTTTACTTATCAGCGCCGTTATCGTCACAATCGAACGCATTTTCAACGACAATTTATCTTCTCTTGACCAAACTTCACCAAACAATACATCATCATTTAATTCCGCAAATTTCGGTGCAAAATCATTCAAAGCATCTCTTCCTGCTGTCTGTTTTACCATCTTTCAGTCCTCCTATTTATTTTTTCGTTCTGCAACCAGTTTTGCAAACCACTCAACTGTATCCGGATCCTGATGAGAGAAGAATGAACTTTCCTTTTTATCAAGTTCAGCGATTACAGTCATATCTTCATCAGATAACGCAAAATCAAAAACTGCAAAGTTTTCTTCCATTCTTTCTTTGTGGGTAGACTTCGGAATGACGATTACGCCTCTCTGAATATTCCAGCGCAACATAACCTGTGCCGGTGTTTTTCCATATTTTTCACCGATTTTTATCAGAACCGGATTGTCAAATGTCCCTTTGCGGCCTTCACCAAGAAATACTTTCTCAACCTGATGTCCGCCTGACTTCGCTCCCTGTGCAAACTGATTGCACAGAATATCTGAATTTCCGTTTTTTCTCGGACTTCCCGAAATGATTAATACCTTTTTCATCTTCCTAACTCCTCCTAAATCCATTCTGAAATTTCCTGTTTTGCCTGTCTCACACTGCCCCCGCATATTGCAAGCCCTTTTTCAACTTTCGCATCGGGGCATAACCTTTTGATATCATGGAGACTGCTGCCCATTCCGCTTCCCTCATGTGTGCAAAATGGTTTGATAGTCTTCCCCTTTCTCCCTCTCGGCAAATATAAAAAAATGGTTGCCGTATCGAGAGAACACCGTCTTGCATCGAAAAGCTGCATCAATATTGAAGATTTATACGGAGAAACATTGATGATGGTCCGCCGGGGGGATTCCGGCATTAACGATTTTATGCGAAATGATTTAGAAAAAAATCATTCTCAGATTCACATTGAGGACACTCCTCAATTCTATGACTTATCTGTATTTAACCGCTGTGCAGAAACCGGCAATGTTTTGCTCACAATTGAGTGCTGGCAGGACGTTCACCCGGGCTTAGTCACTCTGCCGGTCAACTGGGAATACAGTATTCCGTATGGGATTCTTTACAGCCTGAACGCCCCTGAAGATGTACTTCATTTTATTGATGTGGTTAAGGAAATCACTGTTATTTAACCCTCTAAAAAACCACTGTATCCGAACGATATCTGATACAGTGGTTTTCTATTTCTTATTTCATACAATTTAAAATTCTTCCGCACATTTCTTTACACTTACACCTGATGGAACGTTTAAGCACACGGAAAATCCCCCACATTCCCGATTCAACGTCCCAGCCAAAACTTCCTGAACGATATAAATAATCTCCCGGACACGCTGCACCGCCTTTCAGTTCCATATCAAACCGATTTCCGATACTGATTCCGCCCTGAAGCGGAATTTCCCTGGACAGGGCATCTTTCGGCTGTTCTCTCCACAAATGTCCGTGAATGGTCAGTGATACATTTCTAGGTTTATCTGCCGGCATCATCGTCCGAAAAATCACCCTGTCTCCGGAATAAGCCTTCCATATAGGAGTTGCCGGGTCTCCATGGATTTTGCTGCTGAACACTTTCCATACTCTCGCATCTTTTAAAAGCCGATTCGCAAACCTCTCTGAGTGATAGTTATACCCTTTTTCTCCCGTATCTTCCGCATCAACCGGCTCATCACTGCCTGCCGCTGCGGTCTGTATCAGGTTGCCGTCTGCATCTAAAAGCCGGATTCCATTCTGAATAAACAACACGTATTCCCGAAAACTTTCTATTCCCGGTGCGGTTATCACTGCCTGTTCCGCAAATGGATTCTTCTTTTTCGTAAAATTCTCATACCATTCTGCTCCTGCCGGTTCTACAATGACCGCTCCGAACAGTCCATGATATCTGTGATTCCGCATGTCTCCAAATGACTGCAATATACAGGAACCATATTCCCTCTCTGCCTTCCACAGATACCGCTTACTCTCACCGATTCCGACTGTCTGCTCTTTTGGATTGTATCCCACGTTAATTCCCGAATCGCTGATTGGGTCATATTTCAGAAACTGCGGATTCAGTGAAACCCTGTTCGACGGCTTATGCTTCAAATCAAGCGGCACTTTCGGATAATCAAAATAAGGTACCGGACGCTCCCACATATTATGCAGAGTGATTTCCAGCCAGTCACCAACATTTGCACGTAATATTAGAGGTTTTGGCTTACATTTTCCTGAAAGCACACGGTCTGCATCTTCCAGAGGAACAAAAATCAGTCCGTCAGGGTCATAATCTCCATATCGGTTATAGATTAACTCTGTCTGAATAGCCGCTATTTCATATCGTCTTACCACATCGTCTTTCCCCGGACATGGCGGAAGCGGCTGAATCATATCTTTTCCTTTACAGAGCGGTTTTAAACATTTCTGATACTTATCATAGGCTCGAATGATTCCCCAAAGACCTAACCAGACATCATCGGTTCCGCCAAAATAATATAGATAATCTCCTGACTGATATGATTCTTTGACGTTTAAATTAAATGCCTCTGAAACTCCGATTGTCTGCGAAGCAGCTAATGGGGATTTGTCATCTGCCACTTCTTTTTGCCATGACATTCCCGTAATATTAAATGCATGCTGCTCTTCATGAGCCCCATCTATTAATCGAATCATCAGTTCATCTCCCGGGTAGGTTTCCAAAACAGGGGTTGCCGGGTCTCCGTGTACAAAAGAACTGAAAATATAAGCCGGATCCTCACCTGTTTTCAATCTCTCCCGCATCGGCTCAGCACGGTAATTAATTCCCATCACTCCCGGATCATCATGAGAACCCGGAACTGCCGGAGGATTTAATGGTTTTCCCTCTTTATCAAACAAAAATGTAAAATCGTGAACAAAAAGAGCGAACTCACGGAATGACGTTCCATCTCTTCTTTGAATGACCGCCTGCGTTCCAAACCGAAGTTCCTCTCCATCTCGTATATTGTGGAAAGTTGCTCCCGCCTCCTCTATTATCAATGCACCAAACATTCCATGCAACTGATGTGCATTTGCAAACAAATGGTCATGGAAAAACACGGTTCTCAATTCCTCATCTGCAAAAAAACGCTCTACTAATGTCTCATATTTTCTTGCTCCCGCAATATTATTCCAGCCGTTTGCCGCCCCGTCAGAAGTAATCGTATCAAATTTCACCAAATGTACATGATGTCCTACAATATCCGTTTTCGTCTTCAGTTGAAATGCATTTTCCTCTAAGAATTCCGGCAATAAATTCGTCGTACGCAGTTCAATGCAATCCCCTGCATTCGCACGTATGACCAACGGCTCCACCTGAATTTTCTCTTCCTCCACCATACGAATATAAGCGTCCAGTCCTCCATAACGCTCCAATTCTTCTTTCAAAACAAAAAAGCGTCCTTCCGGTTCATGCCAGCCATAGCGGTTATAGGTGAGTTTCGCCTGTACAAGTGCAATTTCAAATACTTTCACATTCTCACACGGATCGTCACATTCCCCTGCTGTGTGGCAGGGACAGGTGTCCGTGTATAATGCTCCGGGAACTGCTCTTTCCACAAAATTTGCCTCTTCGAGAGGTGTCGGATATACCACAACATTTCCCTCCGAATCCAGTACTCCACAAGGCGGCTGACGCGGCGGCATACCCGCCTCCCCGCAGATAAAATTAGGATATCCCGGGTGAAGTGCATCTTTCTTAGGCGGTCTCTCCCTGTCTTTCAGCGGCTGAAGAGGAGGTATCAAAGTTCCATCTGGCAGTTTTCCACTTCCGTCTTCCAGACGATCATGAATTCTCCACAATGTCCACATTCCTTCATGAAAATGCGGGTACAGATGACAGTGAAAAATCACATCGCCAATTACCCCGTTTCTGCTTCCCGCTCCATATAAAATATCCAATGTATAACATTCCTGTGGACTTATTGTAATGGAATCAATAATGGTGGAAACCGGATTTTCTGCTTCCAATCTCCACTGATGGTTGTGAAGGTGGAACACATGCGTTTCTTTAATCCCTCCATGGATCAGACGAATTTTCGCCGGATCTCCTACATATGCCCGGAGAATCGGAGGCGCTGGATCTCCATACACCCAGGAACTCATCGAGATTTCCTCACCCGAATCAGCCGGATCATGAGTCAGCGG
Organism: Faecalimonas hominis; assembly: GCF_054660755.1. Classification (NCBI taxonomy): domain Bacteria; kingdom Bacillati; phylum Bacillota; class Clostridia; order Lachnospirales; family Lachnospiraceae; genus Faecalimonas; species Faecalimonas hominis. The sequence goes on along the minus strand of NZ_BAAHSH010000016.1, from coordinate 5,964 downwards.
CATTCGGTTTCTCATAGGTTCCGAACGATAACTGATTGCCGTTGTGGAAGAAGGAAGCCCCGTCCTATGATCCATAGGAGTATCCCCATTCTTATCCAAAATCTCCAGTTCATCATGAAAAAATACACTATATTCTCGAAAGGCCGGTTTTCCCGGTTGGTAAATATCTGCCATCAATCCGCTTTTTATTTCTTCCCCTGTCTGCGGATTAAACCATTTTGCCTCCGGCGGCTCGACAATCACTGCGCCGAAAAGTCCATGAATATTTGTCGCTTTCTCACTGCTTCCGGCATCTGCCATATCATGAAACAGAAAAACGCCTTCTGTATCGGCATACCATGTATATACAATCTCATTATCAGTTGTACTGTCCCGGTTAAATCCGGCGCCGGTGCCATCTGAAGTCATCACATCATATGCCACCCCCTGCACATGAATCGACAATCTGCGGTTTAAATGATTGCGAAAACGCACTTTTACAATATCACCACAGTTTACGCGAATCACCAGTGGCTGTACCTCCTCGTAGGGCTGCGGAGGAATCTGCTTAAATCTGCGAAGAGCCTCCTCCTGTATTCTCTGCGAATCCTCTTCCAATACATACAAAAGTCCATCTGGATCATAATCTCCATATTGATTATATACAATCGGAATCTGTATCGCTTCTATTGTGAAATAACGTATCCTGCATTGGCAGGGATATTGGCACAATTCCATTGTTTATCCCCTCCATTTTCCCTCTGTTTGTAAAATACGCAAATAATGATTCGCCTCCCGGAGTACATGGTCCGCCAATAACGGAAGAATCACGGAGCGTATATCACAACATGTAATTCCTTTCGTCCCTGCTGCCTTGAAATCGCGATACTTCTCCGTCGTTTCCAATGTTTCTCTTGTCAGCGTATCCATAGTTCTGCAATCCTGTTCCCTCGCCTCTTCCAGCAAACGACAGTAATCTCCCGCAAATGTATCCGCAGTTCCCACTAATTCACATTCCGTCGGGTCGAGTAATCCGCGAATAAAGAGTGCATGTTCCATCATAATCTGATTCCAGAACATCTCCGTCTCTCTTAAATCTTTCGACGGCATACAACCCTTTTCCTCTAACGTTGTCACAATCTGCCTATACAATTTTGCCTCTCTGATAATATGCTCTATCAGCAGCGGATAATTTGCAGTATACAGGTTACACGAGAGAACTTCCTGTAAAATTTTTTCTTTAAATGCAATCAATCCGTTTAACAAATGCAGGATATTCTGATTGAGATGACGGATATACTGTTCCATTCTCTTGTCCTGACAATTTCCATGACCTGACCGCAGCCTTTTTTCCGCCTGCGTAATTTGTACATTAATTGGAATTTTTGTTAATTTTCTTGTCTGCCGCTCCGCCATTTCCGTAAATTCCGTAAATACTTCCCCCGAGCATAGAACATCTTCACTCACCATTCCGTTGGCAAGCTGCACCGTACGTTCCAGTGCTTTTTCAAACCGGTCACGAAACCAGTTTGCTTTATTTCTGTATTCCATTTCCTTTGCCGGAAATGCGGCTAAAAGAAACAGTGAATGTTCTTTCATAATTCTTCCAAAAAACAAATGTGTGTCCAATGATGTTGTTACATATTCTTTCATTCTTCTACATACCTTACTGTTTTATACTAGTGTATGCAGAGAAGCGGAATCGGGAAGGTTTTTTTGACGGATTCATATAGCCAAAACACCCCAAAAAGTTCATGATAACCGTAGAATTTTAAATTTTTTTCTTTAAATATGAAAATAATCGTCAAAATTGATGCATTTTTAACGAAAATGTATTATACTATAGGCTAGTCAAAAACTTGTCAGAAAGGAGAAAAATCATGGCAAAAATTACAGAAGGATATATGCCATATCTTGGCTATCAAACATACTACAGAATAGTTGGCGAAAGAAAAAATAATGGAAAGGCACCTTTAATCTGTCTTCACGGAGGACCAGGTTCTACTCATAATTACTACGAGGTATTAGATAACGTTGCAGATGATGACGATCGTATGATTGTTATGTATGACCAGATCGGTTGTGGTAACTCTTATCTTGACGGACACCCTGAACTTTGGAACCAGAAAGTTTGGTTAGATGAACTTGAAGCATTGAGAAAACATCTTGGATTAGATGAATGTCACATCATCGGACAGTCTTGGGGAGGTATGATGCAGATTGCATACGCACTTGATTACAAACCACAGGGCGTTAAGAGTTTCATTATCTCCAGTGGACACCCAAGCAGTTCTCTTTGGGAAAGAGAAGGTCTTCGTCGTATCAAAATGATGCCGCAGGATATGCAAGATGCAATCAACCACGCACTTGAAACCGGCGATTTCACAGGCGAAGCATATGACGCTGCTGTTGCTGAATACATGGACAGATACTGCAACTACTGGCTTGGTGATGATGTTCCTGAATGTTGTAAGAGACCTAAAAAATCAGGTTCTGAATCTTACGTTGAAGGCTGGGGACCAAACGAGTTCGCACCTACAGGAAGTCTTAGAGACTTTGAATACATCGACAGACTTGGTGAAATTGAGATTCCTTCACTGATCTGCAGCGGTATCTCAGATCTTTGTTCACCACTTGTTGCTAAAACAATGGCAGACGGAATTCCAAACTCTAAATGGATTCTTTGGGAACGCGCAAGACATACATGTTTCGTAGACAGACATGACGATTACTGTGTAGAATTGATTAAATGGATGAATCAATACGACTAAGAAGAATGTTAAAAAAAGAACAACCCGACAGGGCTTATGCCCTGTCTGAGGTTGTTCTTTTTTACTCCGAATGGGTTATCCATGTTTTTTACAAGTTGACAATCTTTGTCGCTATTGCATCTCTAAAAGCAATATCATGTTCTACCAAAAGCATTGTCGGCGAAAAACTTTCTATAAGTTGCTCAATCTGCATACGTGAATACACATCAATAAAATTAAGCGGCTCGTCCCACACATATAGATGCGCCCGCTCGCAAAGGCTCTTTGCAATCAACACCTTTTTCTTCTGTCCCCCTGAAAAATCTTTTATATCTTTTTCAAACTGCACCCGCTCAAAATCCATTTTTCTAAGTATCGCTTTAAACAGACTTTCATCAAGATTATTTTTTTCGGCAAATTCAGATAATCTTCCCTTTAGATGAGAAGTATCCTGCGGTACATAGGAAATCACAAGCCCGGATCCTATTGTCACCGTACCGGTATGTTCTATCGGATAATTTGACAGTAATTTAAGCAAACTACTCTTACCGCTTCCATTTTTCCCATCGATAATAACCCGCTCTCCGGATTGCAGTTCAAATGTCACAGGTTTACAAACCTGTCGGCCATCGTAAATAACAGATACATCAGAAAATGACATCAACATATTTGTATGATATTCCAGTGGCTGTATCTTCAATGTATCGACTGTTTCTGCATTTTTAAGCAATGCCGATTTCTGTTCAATAGCCTGATTTTTTCTTTCCTCAATCGCTTTGGAACGCTTCATCATTTTTGCCGCCTTATGCCCGACTTATCCCTTGTCCGCCGCACCTCTTTTGGACGCTTCCACCCTGTCAGACCATACTGCGGAGCGTTTTGCAGATTTCTGTAAGCGACTTATATCTTTTCTCAGTCGTGTATTTTGTGCCAATTCAAATTCCTGCTGCCGCTCAAAATTTGCTATCCATGAAGAAAAATTTCCACTTTGCACTTCTACATTTGCTCTGTTCAACGATAATATATGGTCGACACACCCGTCTAAAAAACGACGGTCATGGGATACCAAAATAAATCCCTTCTTCTTTTTCAGATACTCGGATACCTTTTCACGGGCAGTTGCGTCCAGGTGATTTGTCGGCTCGTCGATAAGCAGGAAATGTCCCTCATTTAGGAAAAGGGCGGCAAGTAAAACTTTTGTCTGTTCTCCATTGGAAAGCGTCTCAAAAGGGCGCCATAACACATCTGCATTAACATCAAGATATGACAGTTCCCTCATCAGTTCCCACTCTTCCGCAAGCGGACAGACTTCCCGCAATATATCTTCTGTCATTTGCTTTTTATCAGAAATTGGATACGGAAAATAATCAAATTGAACGGAACTGATAATTTTTCCACTATATTCATATTTTCCAAGCAGAAGATTTAACAAAGTTGTTTTGCCTCTGCCGTTTCTTCCCACAAATCCAAGTTTCCAATCCGTATCTATTTGAAAATTCACATTATCAAAAATAGTATCATAACTTGAAGGATATGAAAAAGTAAGATTTTCTACTCTAATCATCGACATAATGAACTCCCCCCTTTACTTATAAAGTAAAGAAAATACTTTCTTATCTCTTTGGCGAAGGACAAAATATCCGGCTGAATTAAGTGCTCCTATTATTACAACAAAGAGCCATACCTTTTGCATTGGCATCACATCTGCCATATTGCCCACAATCTGTTGTCCGTACAACTGAAACGCTCCTGCAAACACAGTATAGCAGGAAGAAAATCTTCCCCTGTGTGATGAAGGAATACGCCTTGTCAGATAAGGCTGACGTCCAAGTGTCTCGCAAATCTCTCCAATTGTAAAAACTATCATAGATACAAAATACACAACCAAAACATTCTGTACAACCGCATAGGCTGCCAGCCCGATCACAACCAAAATCTGTCCGATCAGCAATCGCTCCACGTCCCTGATACGGGTCATCACCCTTGTAAGTATCGGTGTCCCGACTATCACGACAAACGCATTCACACTTGTAAGAGTTCCAAACCAGACCGCTCCCTGTTCCCCGTAATATTGCTCTAAGTTCAAAGGAATCAGGAAATTAAACTGACTGTAAACAAGCGTCCAGATGCCTCCACACAGCATAAACAAAATCAGCAATTTATTTTCCCGCAAAACACGCCAGATACTGTGTCCTTCCCGCACCTCTTCATATTGCCCGAACACTTCCTGAGATTTCACCGGCGTAATGTCCCTGATAAAAAAGAAAATCAATACGGTAGACGAAAATGTTGCCACACTGCTAATTAAAAATGCAAGCGAAAGATGATTTGCGAACAAAAATCCGCCTATAGTCGGTGCTAATACTAATCCCAGATTTACACCTAAGTAATTTAAACTATATGCCCGCTCTCTTTCCTCTGCCGAAGATAAATCTGCTACCAACGCATCGTAACTTGGCCATTCCATCTGTGCAAAAATGGCTGCCAGAGCCAAAAGCGGTATCACTTTCTCCGACATCGGAAGAAACGCGCATATAAAATAACTCACAACCGTTACCAAGTCACATATGATAATCAGATTTCGCTTATTAAACCGATCCGCCAATTTGCCGCCAATTAATGTACAAGGAAGTTGAGCAATTCCCAAAACCAGAAGAATACCCGCAATCTGTGATGCGGAATAGCCCAGTTTACTTTTCAATATTAATGTCATCATCGGCCAAATAAGCGCTCCCATATTCGTCACAACCCTGCCCCAGAACAAAATGTAAAGTTCTTTTCGCATTCCCATGTACTGTCTGATATATTTCATTTGTTCTCCCCCCCTTTTTCCTCTTCTCTCTCAATAGAAATATCCTTTTTTACAAATAATTGCTTTCTATTATATTCCTCAGATTTTTTCTTGTCAAATTGGGCGTTTCTTTTTCTCTAATTCGCACACAAGTACAATATGTCCTAAGGAATTAATCTGTTAATATCTCTCGGAAACAACGTTGTGAATCTTACATTTTCATTCCTTATAAGAAAAATCATGGTACAATGTAGGTACCGCACTGAAGGAGGATCTCATTATGGCAAAGCACTATGACAAACAATTTAAGCTGGATGCAGTCCAGTACTATCACGATCATAGAAACTTAGGACTGCAGGGCTGTGCTACAAATTTAGGAATCAGTCAGCAAACATTATCACGCTGGCAGAAAGAACTGCGTGAAACCGGTGATATTGAAAGCCG
>NZ_BAAHSH010000015.1:0-19316 GCF_054660755.1 Faecalimonas hominis | reverse complement strand
TTCGGTTTACAATTGAGGTAGGAGGGAATAAAAATGCAGAAATTAGGAAAGAAATTTTTGGGCATGGTACTTGCAGGTACTTTAAGTATTGCAATGGGAATTACCGCATTTGCAACTCCAAGTCCTGAGAAGAACGCCGTTGTGACAGAATATACAAAAGCAGTAGATAAAGATGGCAAGAACGTGGAAATTATTATTGAAGAACTTACGGAAGAGGGAAAAACAGCAGCAAAGTTATTGCAAAGCAAAGAAACATTAAAAGATATTATCGGAGATAGCTATGTGGACGGAATGGAAGTTGTTGATGTCCGCGAAGTAAGAGCAGTAGGAAATCCGTCATTCCCGGTGACGATTACTTTCAAAGTTCCGGGGGTGTTAGCGTCAACAAATGTAGCAATTCTTCATTATGAGAATGGAGCATGGACAGAAGAACCGTCAAAAGCGGGCAAAGGTACAATCACAGCAACATTTGATTCTTTGTCACCGGTAGCATTTGTAGTAGACAAGAATACATCTGCTTCTTCCACAGAATCGCCAAAGACAAGTGAAACTCCTAGGGTAGCAGTTGCGGGAGTTGCTGCAATCGCAGCATTGGCAGGTGCTGTTGTGTTTAGAAAGAGAACGGCATTCAAATAGAAAATAAGACAGATTATGTGGGACAGCGTTGTTTTTAAAACAATGCTGTTTTTCATGTCGGCAGGGAGAAATTTCCTGCATGAAGTGAAAGATAAAAGTAAACAGCAAACAGATGACAGACAACAGGAGGAAACATGGAAGAAAGAACATGGGAAAACGAGGAAACAGGGATTGATTTAATAGAAATATTGAATCTGTTATTGCGAAAATGGTGGCTTATTCTTTTAAGTCTGGCAGTGGGAGTATGCGCGGCATTTGGATATACGAAAATATGCGTAACACCGTTGTATCAGGCGTCATCAATGATATATGTGCTGGGAACCCAAGGGGGAGAGTCCATTAATATCAACCTGAGCAGACAGTTGACTTCAGACTTTATTACATTGTCGAAGAGCCGACCTGTTATTGAAGATGCGATTAATAGAGTAAATTTGGATATGACATATGAAGAAGTTGCAGGAATGATTTCCGTTGAAAACCCTACAGACACAAGTATGTTAAAAACAACAGTGACAAGCGCTGATCCTCAACTGGCAAAATCTTTATCAAATGCAATGTCAGACACATTGGCAGAGAGAATTCAGGAAGTAATGGGAAAAGATAAACCAAGTACGGTAGAAAAAGCGATAGAGCCAAAATATCCGGTGACACCGAACACAACCAAGAACATGATAGTAGGCGGTCTTTTAGGAGCGGTACTGATGATGGGAATTCTTGTTCTTCTTTTCCTTATGGACGACAGAATCAAAAATCAGGACGATGTTGAGCGGTATTTACAGTTGAACGTATTGGCGTCTGTTCCGATTGAGAGAAAGAGATAAAAAAGTATGAGAGGATTGACTGATATACATAACCACATTCTTCCCATGGTTGATGATGGGGCAAAGACGGTAGTGGAAGCGTTGAAAATGATTAAAATGCAGGAAAATGACGGGGTCAAAAATATTATTCTGACTCCACACTATCGAAAAGGAATGTTCGAGACATCGGCGGAAGAGATTGAGTGGAAGTTTCATAAATTTCAGGAATATGTAGAGAAAAAGGGATTTGACGTAAATTTATATTTGGGAAGAGAATGCTATGCAGATACGGCATTGATGGAAACACTTCTTAAAAATCCGAGTTTTCAGATGAATGGAACAAGATTTGTACTGGTTGAATTTTCTTACCATTATGATTTTCAGAAGATCCGCAACAGTGTATATGAACTGGTATCGGAAGGATATAATCCTATATTAGCGCATATTGAGAGATATGCCTGCCTGAATAAACATAAAGAGTATATCGAGGAACTAATACAGATGGGAGCCTATATGCAGATAAATACGTCGGCGGTGCTTGGAAAGATGGGATTTTCTCAAAAACATTTTTGTAAAAAAGTGCTGCAGGAACATTTAATCCATTTTATTGCAAGTGATGCTCACAGTCTGCAGAAAAGAAGACCAAATATGAAAGAATGTAAAAAATATGTGGAGAAAAAAGTGGGAGTAGAATATGCGAATGAGATATTTGTCAGAAATCCACAGTTAATACTAGAAGAAAATAGGAGATAAAGATGAAAAAGATTGAAATTACACAAGACGAACTTTCATACGAACTAGAAGAAGAAATCAAAACACTGAGAACAAATTTACTGTTTTGTGGAGATGATAAAAAAGCCATTTTGCTCACCAGTTGTTTTCAGGGGGAAGGAAAGACAAATACGGCATTACAGTTGGCGCAGTCTTTGGCTGCCATGCAGAAAAAAGTGCTGCTTGTAGATGCTGATTTGAGAAAGTCTGTATTAATCTCAAGATTAAATGTGGGAAAAGTAGAATATGGATTGTCGCATTTCCTTTCCGGGCAATGTTCTCTCGGGGAAGCCGTAGTGTCAACGAATATTCCGCGATTCCACATTATGTTTTCCGGACCGAGCGTTAAAAGTTCAGCGGAATTATTGACAAACGAGCGTTTTGAGAAGATGATGGATTCTTTCCGCGAAATTTATGATTATATTATTATCGATTCAGCGCCGCTTGGAATGGTCATCGATGCGGCAATCGCAGCAAAGCAGTGTGACGGGGCAATAATGGTTATTGAATCAGAAAAGGTGAAATATCGCATTGCGCAGGAAGTTAAGAAAAAACTGGAAAAAAGCGGTTGTCAGATTCTCGGTGTCGTACTAAATAAAGTGCCGAGAAGAAACAGAAAAAAATATTATGGGTATGGGGAAAAATACTATGGATAGTATTAAAATGAGATAAAGTAATGGAAAAATATGAGGAGGCAAATGATGAAAAGAACTGAAAAAAATACTCAGTGGCATATGCGCGTCATATTACTGCTGGCAGGAGATATCATAGCCATAATGTTATCGTCATTTCTTGCATTGTGGCTTCGTTTTGAATTAGTTTTTGCAGACATTGACAGAATTTTTCTGGAATCCATATACCAGTATGCAGTAATTAATATTATTTGTACAATAGCAATCTTTTATGCATTTCACTTGTACACAAGTCTTTGGAAATACGCAAGCGTAAATGAACTGGTAAATATAACTCTTGCAGTTGTTATATCGGGAATTGTAAATGCGGTTGGAATGAGGGCATTCCAAAATCCCGTTCCGAGAAGTTACGATATTTTATATACAATGTTCCTTCTTGCAATGATGATTGGTATTCGATTCTTCTATCGCTTTGTGCGATTTATGAAAACGGAATATTTTATCAGAAACAGAAAAGAAATGTCCAATGTAATGGTAATCGGTGCGGGAGATGCGGGTGCAGCCATTGTAAAGGAATTGCGTTTGAACGAGACATTAAAGAGAAGAGTATGCTGTATGATCGATGATGATCCGGCAAAAAAGGGGAAATATGTTCAAGGCTGCCTTGTAGTAGGCGGAAAGAAAGACATTATCTCCGCAGTTGAAAGATATGGGATAACCCAAATTATTATCGCAATGCCTTCGGCGCCGAAATCTACGATTAAAGAAATTGTAGACCTTTGCCAGCATACAGAATGTAAAATCCGCATTCTTCCGGGAATGTATCAACTGGTGAGCGGAGAGGTGAGCGTATCCCAACTTCGTGATGTAGAAATCGGAGATTTGCTCGGAAGAGAACAGATAAAAGTAAACTTAAATGAAATTTTAGGATATGTACAAAACAAAGTCGTACTTGTAACAGGCGGAGGCGGCTCCATCGGCAGTGAAATCTGTCGCCAACTTGCAGGACATGGTGTAAAACAGTTGATTATTGTGGATATTTACGAAAACAATATCTATGAGATTCAACAGGAACTGAAGAGAAAATATCCTGAATTGGATCTTGTGGCTCTGATTGCTTCCGTGAGAAATACCCACAGAATCGATGAAATCATGGGTAAATACAGACCAAATGTTGTTTACCATGCGGCAGCACACAAACATGTGCCGTTAATGGAAGACAACCCGAACGAGGCGATTAAAAACAATGTATTTGGTACATATAAAACTGCATCAGCAGCAGGAAAACACGGTGTTGAGCGTTTCGTTCTCATTTCAACGGACAAGGCGGTAAACCCAACAAATATCATGGGAGCGTCCAAACGTATGTGTGAAATGATTGTACAGACGTTGGACAAATTCTACCCGACAGAATTTGTTGCAGTTCGTTTCGGAAACGTTCTCGGAAGTAACGGAAGTGTTATTCCCTTATTTAAGAAGCAGATTGCAGAGGGAGGACCGGTCACGGTTACGCACCCTGACATTATCAGATATTTTATGACGATTCCGGAAGCGGTATCTTTGGTACTGCAGGCGGGAGCGTACGCCAAAGGTGGGGAAATATTCGTTTTAGACATGGGAGAACCTGTGAAAATAGCAGATTTGGCGAAAAATCTTATCCGCTTTTCGGGATTTAAAGTAGGGGAAGATATTGAAATTAAATATACGGGACTTCGTCCGGGAGAAAAATTATACGAAGAGCTTCTCATGGACGAGGAAGGTTTGCAGGCAACGGATAACAACCTGATTCATATAGGAAAACCGATTGATATGAACGAGGCTGTATTTATGAGACAGTTGAAGGAATTGAAAGCGGCTTCGGATAAGGACAGCGAGTTAATTCGCCAGATGGTGAAAGAGATGGTGCCGACGTATGTGATGAAAGAGGAGTAGAGGAATGGAACAGAATCATTATTTGAAAATAAAAAGAAGTATAGATATTATTTGTTCATTAGTGGGACTGATTTTGTTATCACCCGTTTACTTAATCATATGTATTGCCATTAAAATAACATCACCCGGATCGGTTTTATTCAAACAAAAACGTGTAGGATTACATAAAAAATATTTTAATATACTGAAATTTAGAACGATGAGAATCGACACACCAAAAGATATGCCGACACATTTACTTTCTAATCCGGATCAGTATATTACAAAAATCGGAAAATTTTTAAGAAAAACATCATTAGATGAACTTCCTCAAATTATTAATATCTTAAAAGGCGATATGAGTATTATCGGACCACGTCCGGCACTTTGGAATCAATATGATTTACTTGCTGAGCGAGATAAGTATGGGGCAAATGATGTCACACCGGGACTTACGGGTTGGGCACAGGTACATGGACGCGATGAATTAGAAATTGAAGTAAAGGCAAAATTAGATGGTTTTTATGTAAAACATATGAGTTTCCGTATGGACGCTATTTGTTTTGTGCGCACTATTTTTTCTGTTTTAAAGTCAGAAGGAGTGGTAGAAGGCGGAACAGGAGAAATGAATAAAAAAAAAGATAAAATTTTGATTATAACAAACCACTCTTATATGCTGTATCAGTTCCGAAGAGAACTGATACAAAAATTATTGGAGAAACATGAAATTGTCATCAGTATGCCTTTTGTAAAGAAGGAAGATGAATTTCAGAAAATGGGTTGCCGTTGTATAGAAACAGAGGTAGACAGACGAGGAATTAACCCAATTACCGATTTAAAATTGTTGAAAACTTATTCTAAAATTATAAAAAGTGAAAAACCTGATTTAGTAATTACATATTCTATTAAACCTAATATATATGCGGGAATTGTTTGTAGATTTAAGAAAATTCCATATGCGGCAAATGTACAGGGATTAGGAACGGCATTTCAGAAAAAAGGATTGGCATTTTTTGTAACTATGCTCTATAAGTTTGCATTTGGGAAAGTGAAAACAGTATTTTTTGAGAATGAAGCGAATGCAGAAGAATTTCAAGTAAGAAAGATTATTCCACTTTCGAAACAGACAATATTAAATGGAGCAGGAGTAAATTTGGAGTATTACTCATATGAGGAATATCCACAAGAAGAGAATGAGGTACATTTTTTGTTTGTTGGACGTATTATGAAAGAAAAAGGAGTGGACGAACTTTTTGCATCAATGCGTCGGCTGAAGAAAGAATACAAAGATAAGATTATTCTTGATATGATAGGATTTTTTGAAGATGAATACAAAGCAGTTGTGGAAAAATTAGTGGAAGATAATATTGTAGTTTTTCACGGGTTTCAAGAAGATACCAGACCGTACTATAAGATGGCACACTGTGTTGTACTTCCATCTTATCATGAAGGCATGAGTAATGTTCTTTTGGAATCAGCAGCATCGGGACGGCCTGTAATCACAAGTGATATTCCGGGCTGTAGAGAATCTGTAGATGATGGTAAGACGGGATATTTGTGTGGTGCAAAAGATCAAAAAAGTTTGTATGAAAAAATGAATCAGTTCATTCAACTTTCATTTGAAGAAAAGAAAAAGATGGGGAAAGACGGAAGAACAAAAATGGAAAATGAGTTTGATAAGAAGATGGTTGTAGAGGAAACGATAAAGGCACTGTAACCATAGTAGGAGAGAATACAATATGTCAGAATATATTCTAGTTTTAATTTGGCTCGCAGTGGCTGGTCTGATATCAATAGAGATACCTAAACAAAAAATGAAATTTGGGGATAAAATAGAATATAGATATCCAATTTGGTGGGCAATAATTATTATGTTGCCGATTATATTTTGGGCTGGAACGAGAGAGTACATAGGAGATACATACGTTTATGCAGGAAACTTTCAAAGTATGCCACAACAGGTAGGGGAAATAGCAACTTATATGAGTGGTATTACAAAAGATAAAGGGTTCTCCTTTTTTTCTGTGTTAATAAAAATTTTTATTACATCAGATAAAACAATATATTTCTGTATCCTAGCAGCAATACAGGGAATTATATTGGTTAGACTATATAGAAAATATTCGTTGGAGTATGTAACAAGTATTTTTTTATTTATTGCGTCAACGGATTATATATCGTGGATGTACAATGGAATTCGTCAGTTTACAGCAGTGACGATAACGGTATTAGCATTTGAGTGGGTATTGAAAAAAAAATATATGCAGGCAATATTGATTATTCTTTTGGCGTCCTTATTTCATAAAAGTGCTCTTATTATGTTGCCGTTTATCTTTATTTGCCAAGGAAAAGCATGGAATAAGAAAACATTGTTATTTATAGGGCTTATTATTATAGCAGTGGCAGGGATTGAAAAATTTACTGGCGTTTTAGATACGGTTTTAGCAGAAACGCAGTATAAAAATGTTGTTTCTGATTGGCAGTCTTTTCAAGATGATGGAACAAATATTTTGCGTGTATTAGTTTATGTTGTTCCAACTATATTGGCATTTTTAGGTAGGAAAAAAATAAATAGAGAAAATGACACGATTATTAGTTATTGTGTTAATATGTCACTGATATCAGCAGGATTTTACATTGTGTCCATTTTTACGAGTGGAATATTTATAGGTAGAATTCCGATTTATTTCTCATTATATAATTATATTTTATTGCCGTGGGAGATTAAAAATATATTTGAAAAGCGTAGTGTGATTATGATGCGCATATTTATGATTTTGGGATATTTGGCGTTTTATTATTATAGTATGCACTGTTCTTGGAATTTTATTTAAGTTTAATTGTGAGGAGGTTAAAATGATACCAAAAAAAATACATTATTGTTGGTTTGGACGTGGAGAAAAAACTAAATTAGCACATAAATGCATTAATAGTTGGAAAAAAATGTGTCCAGATTATGAGATTATTGAATGGAATGAAGACAATTTTGATTTAAATTATAACGAATATACTCAATACTGTTATGAAAATAAAAAATGGGCGTTTTTGAGTGATTTAGTTAGACTTATAGTTGTAGAAAAATATGGGGGGATATATTTTGATACAGATGTAGAGGTGATTTCTTCATTTGATAAGTTGTTAGGGTATGATGCATTTTTTGCCTTTGAAAATAGTCAAAATATTGCTTCAGGCTTAGGGTTTGGAAGTGTGGCTAGGCATTCAATAGTTAAAGAAATGATTAAACTATATGATGATTTCCACTATGATTCTAATGGAAGAATGGAAATGATAGGCTGTCCAATATTAAATACAAAGGTACTGTTATCTTTTGGATTTAAGATTAACGGAGAGCGTCAAGAAATAGATAGAGTTGTTACTCTTCCAGTGGAATATATGAATCCATATGATGACCCTACGGGTTTAATGAATAAAACTGCTAACACCTTGAGCATTCACTGGTATGCGAAAAGTGCTTTAAGTAGAAAAGCAATTTTACGCAGTAATATTACCAGAGTATTTCATAGGCTGTTTGGAAAAGATTGTTTTGAATGGATAAAAAGGAAATGAAAAAAATTTTAATATTTTCTCATGCAATGGAACTTGGGGGAGCAGAACGTGCATTGCTTGGGCTGTTAGAAAAAATTGATTATGAAGTTTTTGAAGTTGATTTGTTTTTAATGAGACATAAGGGAGAATTACTTCCTTATTTGCCAGAAAAAGTTCACTTACTTTCAGAGATACCAGAATATGCGTGTCTTGCTGTGCCAATTATTAATGTGATACGCAGTAAAAAAATAGGGGTAGTATTAGGGAGAATATTAGGAAAAGAGTTAGCAAAGAAAAAAGTAAAAAAACTACATATTAATGGGGAAAATGCTATTGGCTTAGAATATAGTCATAAGTTTACAAAATTGTTTATGCCCCCAATAGGGAATAGTGAATATGATTTAGCAATTAGTTTCTTAACACCTCATTATTTTGTTGCTGAAAAAGTAAACGCAAAGAAAAAGGTTGCATGGATTCATACGGATTATTCCCAAATTAGTGTGGATATTACATCAGAATTGCAGATGTGGAATCAATATGATTATATAGCATCAATTTCGGATGATGTAACAGAAAGTTTTCTTAAAGTATTTCCAACTTTGAAATCAAAAATCCGATTAGTAGAGAATGCGATGCCAACAAAATTTATAGCAAAACAAGCGGTTGAATTTTCAGTAGAGAATGAGATGTCTAAAGATGGAAGTGTTAAGATATTGTCTATAGGACGATTCTGTAAAGCAAAAAATTTTGATAATGTTCCAGATATTTGTAAGAAAATTCTTAATGCAGGAGTTAATGTAAAGTGGTATTTAATAGGATTTGGAGGAGATGAAGAATTAATACGGCGAAAGATAGTTGAATATCAGATGGAAGAACGAGTAATCATACTTGGAAAGAAGGTAAATCCCTATCCATATATTAAAGCATGTGATTTATATGTTCAACCAAGTCGCTATGAAGGGAATTCTGTTACTGTACATGAAGCACAGTTTTTACACAAACCAGTTGCTATTACAAAATATACAACCGCAGATAGTCAACTTAAAGATCAGGAAGATGGAATAATAGTTCCGATGGATAATAATGGATGTGCAGAAGGAATTGTTTCGTTGCTGAAAAATCCTAAAAAACTAGAAATGTTAAGGAATAATTGTAGTACGAATGATTATGAAAAGTCAGATATTTGGAATAGAATAGAGGGTTTTATGGATAATTAGTAAAACATAAGTACTGTAATGAGTAAGGAGTAGAATATGAAAAAAATAATGTTGGTTTTTGGAACACGCCCTGAAGCGATTAAAATGTGTCCATTGGTAAATGAATTAAAGATGAGAAAAAGCATAAAAACAATTGTTTGTGTTACGGGTCAGCATAGAGAAATGTTGGATCAGGTACTAGAGATTTTTCATGTTATTCCAGATTATGACTTGTCGGTTATGAAGGAAAAACAAACACTATTTGATATTACAAGTAATATTCTAACGAAAATAAAAAGCGTTTTAGAGGAAGAGCAACCGGATGTTGTGTTAGTTCATGGAGACACATCAACAACATTTGTTACTGCATTAGCTTGTTTTTATTTACGTATACCAGTAGGACATGTGGAGGCTGGATTAAGAACTTATAATATTTATTCACCATATCCGGAAGAGTTTAATAGACAGGCTGTTAGTATTATTAGTCAATATAATTTTGCGCCAACAGAAGTTTCTAAGCAAAATTTGTTGCGGGAAGGAAAAAATGCATGTAGCATTTATGTTACTGGAAACACAGCTATTGATGCTTTAAAAACAACGGTCAAAGATGATTATACTCATCCTGAATTGGCATGGGCTAAGGGAAGCAGATTGATAATGATAACTGCACATCGTAGAGAAAACTTGGGAAAACCAATGGAAAATATGTTTAGGGCGATTCGTCGGGTCATGAAAGAATATTCGGATGTAAAGGCGATATATCCTATTCATATGAATCCTGTAGTAAGAGAGATTGCAAATAGGATATTAGCAGATGAAGAAAGAATACATATTATTGAGCCATTGGAAGTGGTGGATTTCCATAATTTCTTAAATAAAAGTTATTTGATTCTTACAGATTCAGGCGGAATACAAGAAGAAGCTCCGTCATTGGGGAAACCAGTTCTTGTATTAAGAGATACAACAGAGAGACCAGAAGGAATATCAGCAGGAACATTGAAATTGGTGGGTACGGAAGAAGAAATAATTTATCAGAATTTTAAATTGTTATTAGAAAATGAAGTTGAATACAATAAAATGAAGAATGCCAGTAATCCGTATGGTGATGGTTTTGCATCAAAAAGAATTGCAGATATTTTATGCTCTGAGTAAAAACACAATATAATGAAAATAAGGTAACAAGGAGAAGAAAATGAGAGTGCTATATGTTGTGGGGACTTGCCTTACTAAAAATACGTCAGCCAATATGAGTCATAATTGTTATATACAGGGCTTGTTGGAAAATGGCTGTAAGGTTGACATTATAATGGCAAATGATAGTTGGGGAGAGAGTGATAAAGGTCTTCCAAAATGGGAGAAAGCTCAATATTATATATATAATAATGTTTCTAAAATAGAAAAATTAAAAAGGCGGTTTCGAAGAGTAGGACTTTCACAAGAAGTTGATAATCAAAAAAACAATAAAATAGAATCTTCGTCAAGAAAAGTGCCAGTAAAACAAAAAGTTAGGTATGCATTGAAATCAACTTTTTATTTTTTATTCCCAGTAGATCCTATATACCCATTGGAAAAAGAATGGATAAAGAACGCTAGGAATTATTGTAGTTCGAAGAAATATGATTTGGTAATTTCAAATTCAAGTCCGGCTGCTAGTCATAAAGTAGTATTAGAATTATTAGATAGAGGAAAAATTAAATTTGAACGATGGGTACAAATATGGGAAGATCCGTGGTATTTTGATTTATATGGTGGACATACAGAGATGATTAGAGAAGAAGAGCATCACTTACTTTCCCGAGCATCTGAAATTTATTATGTAAGTCCGCTTACATTGATGTATCAAAAAAAATATTATCCGGATTGTGCAGAAAAGATGAAATTTGTTCCATTACCAGCAATGGAATATGAAAAGGAAAGTAGTAATAGAAAAAGCAATGGTACTACTTTTGGGTATTTTGGAGATTACTTTAGTAAAACAAGAAATCTACAACCATTTTATGAAGCAATGTGTTTAAATAATAGTTATGGATATATTTATGGTGATACAGATTTAAAGTTGAAAGAAACAAAAAATCTTAAGATAAAGGGACGAGTAACACTAGATGAATTAGTTGAAATACAAGAACAGACGGATGTTTTAGTTCATTTATGCAATTTGCAAGGAGGACAAATACCAGGGAAAATCTACCATTATTCTCTGACGAATAAACCTATTTTATTTATTTTAGACGGAACAGAAAAAGAAAAACAAATGCTTTATGATTATTTTAAGCAGTTTAAACGGTATTATTTTTGTAATAATGATATAGAGAGTATTTTAGACGGTATTAAAAAGATAGCGGGAAAAGATAAGCAATTGAACTTTGAAAAAGTTATGGAATTTCAACCTAAAGAGGTTGTGAAAAAGATTCTTTTTGGGGAGGAAATATGATGACAAAATTGACAATACATACAGCAACATATAATAGAGCATATATTTTAGATAAGGCATATGAGTCATTAAAAATGCAGACAAATAAGAATTTTGAATGGATAATTACAGATGATGGTTCAACAGATGGAACTGAAAAGTTAGTTAAAAGTTGGATGAATAATGAAAATGGTTTTTCGATTATATATAATAAGTTAGAACATGTTGGAATTCCAAGAGCATTGAACTTTGGAGTAAATGAATCATCTACAGAATGGTTTATGATGCTTGATTCAGATGATTATATTTTACCCAATACGGTAGAACTTGTATTAAAGTGGTTAGAAGAAATAAAAGATGAACCGAAAATTGCGGGGATTGGATTTGCTAGATGTTTTCCGAATGGGGAATATATGAAAAATCAGATTCCTCAAATAGATAAAGCAATAGGGTTTGTTGATGCAAGCCATATTGAGCGTAAAAAATATAATTTAGATATGGATATGTGTGAAGTTCATAGAACAGAACTCTTTCGTAAGTATCCCTTTGAAGTTTGGCCGGATGAGAAATATGCACCAGAACAATTAAACTTTTTTAAGATGGCGTTATGTGGTTGGAAAATGCGTTGGAGAGCAGAAAAACTATATATTTGTGAATACCTTCCAGATGGACAGACAAAAGATGATTGTTTAGTGAAAAATAATCCTATGGGATTTGCGATGATGCATAATCAAAATATGCTTATACATAAAACGATTAAAGAGAAATCCCATGATGCTATTCAAATGATTGCATTGACTTGCTATGCTAAAAATTATCAGTATTTAAAACAGTCAAATAGTAAATTACTCACTATATTATTAATGCCAGTAGGGTTAATACTTTCACAAAGACGCAAATATCAATATAAAAATATGATTTAAAGAGAAAATATAGATTTAAAATTGTGACATACTGATTTAATATGAAGGATGGTAAGAAGATGAAAATATTAATTACTAATGGTCACCTTGGAATAGGAGGCGTTGAAAAATCCCTCGTGGATTTACTAAAATCTATAGATTATAGTAGACACCAAGTTGATTTATTACTATTTGAAGGATTAGGAGAATATTTACCACAAATTCCATCAGAGGTTAATATTATTTTATGTGATTTGCGACCTACTTATGGTTCTTTCAAAAAAAAGATGATAGACTTCATCAGTAAGAAAGAGTTTCGTAATATAGTTATAAAAATAATTCTTATGCTTAGAAGTAGAATTAGTGTGAAGTGTACTGCTTTATTACGTGTATTAAATATTACAGATCGAGAATATGATTGTGCAATTGCATATAGAGTTGGTATCAGTAATGATTACATTAGTTTTTGCGTTTCGGCTAAAAGAAAATATATGTGGTGGCATCATGGAGAATTTGAGTATGGACAAACCACAGTAAAAAATTGGAAATGTGCTTTAAAGAATATAAACTCAATAGTATGTGTTTCAAATGCTACGAAAGAATTAATTACACCGCGTTTTCCTGAAAAAAAAGATGACATTCTTGTATTGCCGAATATGATAATCGTTGATGAACTTATACAGAAAGGGAAGGCATTTCATCCCTATAAAGCGGATAAAGAAAATTTCAAAATAGTTTCTGTAGGAAGATTATCTGCTGAGAAGAGAATGATTAATATTATATATGTGATGGATGATTTGATTCAACTTGGATATAAAAAAATCAAGTGGTACATTGTAGGTGATGGAATAGAGCGTGAGAATATTGAGAAAGAAATTTTAAAAAAGAATTTACAGAAAAATATTATATGTGTGGGAAGTCAAAAAAATCCATATCCTTATATTGCAGATGCAGATTTGTATGTACATCCATCATATGTAGAATCACAGGGATTAACGATTTTGGAAGCAATGACTTTGGGAATACCATGTGTTGTTACAAAATCTAGAGGCCCGTGCGAATTTATTCAAAATGAAAAAAATGGTCTGTTAGTAGAACCATCTCCTGAAGCACTATTCGAAGGAGTTAAACAGATTATAGATGATAAGAATTTATTTGAAGTAATTAAAAATAATACATCTTGTCCGGAATATTTCCGACAAGAATGCATAATAGATCAATTTGAGTGTTTAATAAATTGCTAATTAAAAGATAGATATTACAAGGAGAAGGTTATGAAATATATACTTTATGGGAATGGTGGAAGTGGTAATCATGGATGTGAAGCAATTGTGCGTGGAACAAAGGCTTTATTGAAAGAGGAACCTGTTATATATTCAATTGCACCAGAAGAAGATAAAAAATATGGATTGGAACAAATTGGAAATGTACGTTTATCAATTTCAAAAAAGAAATTTAATTTTTCGATGTTATATGCATATTTAAAAATGAAAATTACTGGTAATTATCGCGATATGGACGCTGCTATTTATATTCCTATGATAAAGCAAGCAAAAAGAGAAAGTGATATTGCGCTTTCTATTGGAGGAGATAATTATTGTTACAAAGGAACTGAAATATATAGGGATTTAAATAGAATTTATCATCAAAAAGGTTTGAAAACAGTATTATGGGGATGTTCTGTTGAACCAGATATTGTTCAGGAACCAGAAACTTCAAAGGATTTGAGAAGATACAATATGATTGTAGCAAGAGAGAGTATTACATATGAAGCGATTAAAAAGATTGGTGGAAATGTAATTTTATCCCCCGATCCGGCTTTCTACATGGAACCGCAAATATGCGAAATGGATTCGAGACTTTTAGAAGAGGATGTTATTGGAATCAATATTAGTCCTATGATTTTAAAATGTGCAAAAAATTCTGATATTGCATATAAAAATTATTTGGAATTAATGAAGTATATTATTGATGAAAGTAATGCCACAATTGCGTTGATTCCGCATGTAGTTTGGGAGAACAATGATGACAGAAAAGTTTTGCGAAAGTTATATGAGGATTTAGGAAAAAATAAGAGAATTGTGTTAGTTGAAGATCATACCGCACCAGAATTAAAATACATAATTTCTCATTGCAGGTTATTTATAGGGGCGAGAACACATGCTACTATTGCAGCGTATTCTAGTTTAGTACCAACATTAGTTGTGGGATATTCGGTAAAAGCAAGAGGAATTGCAAAAGACCTTTTTGGAACAGAAGATAAGTATGTAATTCCAGTGCAGGAACTACAAGATTCAATGACCTTGGTAGAAACATTTAGGTGGTTAGATAATAACTATAAAGATATCCATAAGCACCTAAAGGAAATAATGCCTCAATATATGTCAAAAGGGTATAAAGCAAAAGAGAAAATTTTAGAATTGTTTTAGGTGAATCATTGTGGAAAAGAAAAAAGTTAAAAATGTGTTAAATCAAAAGGAAGAGTGTTGTGGTTGCTCATCCTGCTATAATATTTGTCCGGTTCAAGCGATTGAAATGCAACCAGATGAGGAAGGATTTTTATATCCCACAATTTCAGAAAAAAAGTGTATAGGTTGCGGCAAATGTAAGAAAGTATGTCCGATAATTCATAAACCGCCAAAACTCCCTTTAAAACTAGCATATGGTTGCTATGCAAAAAAACAGGAGGAACAGATGGAAAGTAGTTCTGGAGGAGTTTTTTCGGTTTTAGCAAGAAAAGTGCTTTTAGAAAATGGTATCGTATGTGGAGCAGCATATGATGAAAAGCAACTGGTTTTTCATTTGATAATAGAATCTGAAAATGAATTATCCAGACTTAAAGGGACGAAGTATGTTCAGAGTCGTATTGAAAATGTTTTTACGGACATTAAAAAATTTTTGATTCAAAATAGGATGGTGTTATTTTCGGGAACCCCATGTCAAGTGGCTGGATTAAAAAGTTTTTTGGGAAAAGAATATGATAAGTTAATATGTGTTGATTTGATTTGTCACGGTGTTCCATCACCAAAAGTATGGGAACATTATTTAAAACAAATTTCTAAGGGAAATAAGGTTGAAAAGGTAACCTTTAGAAATAAAAGTCAGGGAATGGATAAAATTACGTTAGATTATTATTTAAATGATGGAAATATTATAAAAGAAAGTTATTCGGAAAGTTTATATATGAAAGGATTTATTCAGAATTTATATGTGAGACCATCATGTTTTGAATGTAAATTTAAAGGTGCTAGCAGATGTAGCGATTTAACAATAGGAGATTTCTGGGCAGTCAAAGAGTACCATCCAAAGTTTCACAATAATAATGGAGCATCAGCTATTATTATACATAGTGAAAAAGGGGAAAAATGGATGGAAAAAGTAGAAGAGGATTTGTATATTGTACGTTCTACTATAAAAGAAATTGCTTGTTGGAATGAATGTTTACTTGAGTCTACTGTAAGAAATAATCGACGAAAAGATTTTTTTTCACAATGGAAGGATAAAGAGTTAGATAATTTATTAAAAGAACTTACCACTAATTATGTGAGAAAAGAGAAGTTGACAGCACTACAAAAAATAAAAAGAAGTGTAAGAACGTGGTTGAGATAGAAAAGGAATTATAAATATGAAAAAACAAATGAATCAATTAAGAGCAGGAGCAGCTCTTTCATATATTAACTTAGCACTGAGTAGTCTTATCCCTTTTTTTATACTCCAGTGATGCTACGTATGTTAGGGGAGGCAGAATATGGATTATATTCTCTTTCTTCTTCTGTAATCAGTTATTTATCGTTACTAACATTTGGATTTGGAAGTACAATTGTTCGATATATAACTATGTTTCGGGCAACAAATGAAAAGGAAAAAGAGGAAAAAGTATTTGGATTTTTTTTAGCATTATACTGTGGAATTGCATTAATTGTTATGATATGTGGTTTTGCTATTGCTAATAATGTCGATTCAATATTTCATAAAGGATTGTTTCCGGAAGAAATAAAGAAAATGTATATTCTTGTTTTGATTATGACATTTAATTCGGCATTATCTTTTCCGATAAGTGTGTTTTCATCGGTTATAATGTCACATGAAAAATACATTTTTCGTCGGCTTGTAGATATGTTTTCTACCGTCATTGCACCAATAGGAAATTTAGTTGCGCTTTATCTGGGATATGCATCTGTAGGAATGGCTATATCAAGTACAGTTATTCAGTTTATTATGCTTCCAATAAATGTGATTTACTGTTTGAAGGTATTAAAGATACATCCAAGATTATCAATATTACCAAAGCCAATGATAAAAGAAATGCTGGGTTTTTCAATATTTGTTTTCATTGGAACGATAGTAGATATGCTATTTTGGTCTACAGATAAGGTGATTTTAGGAATGATGGCTAGTAGTACAGCTGTCGCAGTATATAATATTGGCGGAACATTTAATGGAATGGTGACAAGTTTATCATCGTCAATTTCTGGAGTATTAACACCGCGTGTTACAACAATGGTTGCACAAGATGCAAAGAAAGGGGAACTAACAGACCTGTTTATTAGAGTAGGAAGAATACAATATTTGATAGTTGCTTTGGTGATATCAGGATTTGCTGTTTTTGGTCAGGAGTTCTTAATATTGTGGGCAGGCGAGAAATTTTTGAAATCATATTGGATTGCTATTTTAACACTTCTCCCATTATGTATACCTCTTATTCAAAATACTGGAGTTAGTATTGTTGTTGCACAGAACAAGCATCAGTTTCGCTCAATTATATATTTGATTATTGCTATAATTAATGTTATTTCTACATATTGTGTAGTGCCTTATTTAGGAGAGGTTGGAGCAGCTTTATGTTCGGGAGTGTCGTATATCGTGGGTCAAGGTATTATTATGAATGTGTATTATTATAAGGTTACCGGGATTGACATTCCTCTTTTTTGGAAAAATATTTTTCAAATGTCAAAAGTACCTGTAGCGATGTTTTTACTAGGGATGATTATCAATTATTATATCAATATTAAATCGTGGATTCCTTTTTTTGTAGCAATTACAATTTATACGGTTTGCTACTTAGTTTTAATGTATAGATTTGGATTAAACGAATATGAAAAAAATATACTAATGGACCCGATAAATAAAATAAAACTTACAGTAAAAAGGAATTGAAAAATGTATGAGGAAAAGTATAATTTTACAGATAGACAGACGATAGATATTTTTAAAATGTTATGTGCAATTCTAATTGTATCGATACATATTAGACCATTTTTGTCATTTTCAAAGACTTTAGACTTTTTTGAGGGAGATATCATCGCACGAATTGGAGTTCCATTTTTCTATACCGCTTCTGCATTCTTCTTTTTTGAAAAAATTCTTTTTTCAAAACAAGGGAAAATTATTAAATGTCAAGAAAATAGTTTGAAACTAACAAAGTATCTTAAAAGAATAATTCTATTGTATACTATTTGGTCAGGAATTTACTTATTGTGGCAAGTACCATATTGGAATTCTATTGGTTGGAGTGGAGTGAGTGCAGTAGTAGATTATGCAATTGCTTTTTTTATTCGAGGAACAGTATATCATTTTTGGTATTTTGTAAGTTTGATTTATGGAATGATTTTCTTGTATAAACTATTACAGGTAGTGGAAATGAAAAAGGCTTTTTATGTGGGATGTATTTTATATTTGATAAAAAGTTTAATATATGGATATTCATGGATTGGAGTTCCGGAAATTAAAATGATAGAACATATATGGAATCTGCTTAGTGGAGTATTCGATGGAATCTGTCTTGCGTTACCATGTATGTTGGTTGGAGTGTTGGCTTCGCAAAAACATGAAATTTATTTAAAAGTTTCTCAATATAGAGGATGGGGAGTTGTTATTTCCTTTGGTGGTTTAATGATAGAGGCTTCATTATTATATTTTTTTGGTGTTAATGATGGGAAATATTCATATATAATTTTTACATTTCCATTATGCATTTTTTTATTTTCATGTGTATTAGAAAAGAAGATATATGTGAGAAGGAAATGGGGAAAGAAGATAAGAAATTATAGCACACTAATATTTTGCGTACACCCATTACTGATTTATGGTGTTAGAATATAAATAGTACAAGTCAAAATGAGAATTCCTTATAAGAAAAATTATGGTACAATGTAGGTACCGCACTGAAGGAGGATCTCATTATGGCAAAGCACTATGACAAACAATTTAAGCTGGATGCAGTCCAGTATTATCATGATCACAAGACCTTAGGACTGCAGGGCTGTGCTACAAATTTAGGAATCAGTCAGCAGACTTTATCACGCTGGCAGAAAGAACTGCGTGAAACAGGTGATATTGAAAGCCGAGGTTCCGGTAACTATGCTTCTGATGAAGCAAAAGAAATCGCACGATTAAAACGAGAATTACGAGATGCACAGGATGCCCTTGAAGTATTAAAAAAAGCAATCAACATTCTGGGAAAATGACGGAAGCCATTTATCTCGAAGTTACGGAGATGGCAGAAACTGCCC
>NZ_BAAHSH010000014.1:0-530 GCF_054660755.1 Faecalimonas hominis | reverse complement strand
AATTTAGTTTACCACTACAGTCCCTCCCTTCTGATTTGCAAGGGCGATTACTTTACACTTGGTCATATGGTTTCCTCCTTCCTCGAAAAATTTAATAGCCAATCCCTTTTACGGAATGGGCTATGTATAAAAATGAGCATGAAAAAAGCCGACTGACTCATATTGAACCAATCGGCTATGTATTCTCAATTCGATAGCATTTGAGTTATATTAACATTTTTCTTTTTCAACCTACCATTTACGCCTTCTATAATTAATTTTGTATTATAATGGTGTTAGAATATAAATAGTACAAGTCAAAATGAGAATTCCTTATAAGAAAAATTATGGTACAATGTAGGTACCGCACTGAAGGAGGATCTCATTATGGCAAAGCACTATGACAAACAATTTAAGCTGGATGCAGTCCAGTATTATCATGATCACAAGACCTTAGGACTGCAGGGCTGTGCTACAAATTTAGGAATCAGTCAGCAGACTTTATCACGCTGGCAGAAAGAACTGCGTGAAACAGGTGATATTGAAAGCCG
>NZ_BAAHSH010000013.1:0-4528 GCF_054660755.1 Faecalimonas hominis | reverse complement strand
ATCAAAAATGGTTGACAGATATTTATTTATCCCCTTTTCCCTGAAAATACACATTCACTTTTCCGCCAAGAAGCATAATATACATTGAAAAATATAACCACAACATAATTAGGACAATTGTTGTCAGACTTCCATACATATCTTCAAATCCTTTGAAAATTTCCATGTATTTTGATACAAAGAAAGATGTAAGGAGCCAGCCAACCGACGTAAATAATGAACCGGGAAGTTGTGACAGAAATTTATCCCTTCTGTTTGGCAGGAATTTATAAATGCAAAGCGAAAAGACCAGCAGCGCAAAAAATGCGGCTATCGTTCTGATTTCAATCATAAATTTTGTAATGTGCGAAGCCAACGGGATATGCGCTTCCACGAACAAACTGATACTGTTACCAAATCCCAGCACAACAAGCGTCAGCACAATGACAACAATAAACAGTACCGTATAAAACGTGGCTCTTATACGCAAATAAAAATAATTTCTCGTTTCGCGACTGCCATAAATCCAGTTCAGCCCTGAAGTAACTGCCAAAACTCCTCTCCCCGCTGACCAGAGCGCCACAAGAATGGTAATCGGAATGACTGCTGCCGACTGATTATATACCTGATTGACAATCGCCAAAATGGTAGGCGTAATGGAGTCCGGAACAACCTGCGCAACTGCCGACATAACGTCCACTTTTGTCAGCGAAGTATATTGTACGAGAGTAAGCAGCAGTAAAATAATCGGAATTAAAGAAAGCACGAAAAAGAACGCTGACATTGCAGCGTATGCACTTGTATGGTCATTCGCATCTGCTGCCAATAACTGATTTATTTTTTTCAACCATTTTTTCACCGGCCACTCCCCGCTCTCTTTCATAAAAATCAAAATCGGCACAACTTATGCCAACTTCGGCTATTATGGAATCATAACACGATTTTATTTTTTCTTCAAGTTTCTCTGTGGAAATCTATTTTCTCACTTCTATATTCTTATAAAATATACTTAAAATTTCTTTATAGTTTTTCCCCCTCTTTGCCATTTCATTCGCTCCGGTCTGACTCATTCCGATGCCGTGTCCATATCCTCCACCCGTAAGAACATATTCCTTCCCCTGTTTTTTTATCTCAAAGAAAGCGCTTGGTAAAAGTTCCATACTTTTCACCTTTTTTCCGTCCTGACGCTCCAATAAATATCCGTCACCGCCTAACGCTCTTCTAATTTTATTTTCCGTGTCCACAGTAACTTTTTTCTTGTCCCCCGTGGCAACAAGTTGAAGCGCAACGTTTCCCTCTCCTCTCTTTGTCACCTGTACATTACATAACTTTCCTATATCTGTTTTTGTGTTTTTCTCAATCAGATTTTCCAAAACTTTTTCCGGTATTTTTGCCGACCAGCGATACCACGGCAAATCCTTTTCGTACGCCTTTCCGTTTTCCGCCACATCAATCGAACAAAGATATGCATTCTGCTTTGTTCTCTGACTGCCCCACGCTTCCGAAGTTGTCGTTTTCCCACAAGATGTGGAGAAGTAATATGTTGTGGCAACCTCACCGTTATACCATACCTTTTCCCCTTTCGTCTCATTCACTGCGCGAATTGTGCTTTCCTGCTCTCTGGAATTTCCATACACCTGATATTCCGTACTGTCATCAACATGCGCTTTATATTGTGGATACGCAAATCCTTTTGTCTGTTTTTCCGCATAACTTCTTGCACAGACCGCCTGCACTTTCAGCGCTTCAAGAGAATAGGAGTCAGGCATCTCACTTGGCACGACAGCATATAAGTATTCTTCCAGCGGAAGTTCATTTACTATTGCAATACCCTTTTCCGTAGAATGCAGTTCCAACTTTCCTCTATATTCAGGCGCACCGTACCCCCGTTTTAAGGAAACAATATTTATCTTATCCCCACCCTCCTTAGGTAAAATCTGTATTGCACCTTTTTGAAACATTTTATCGTCGGGTAAAATTTTTATTTCCTCATTCGGTTTACATTCTCTCGTCTGAGCATCAGAACGGATACACATTCCCGATTTCGCCCTGACAACCACCTCTTTATGTTCCACCTCTTTAAATCCGTTCGTTTTGATGACTACGCGAATAGCTTTTTCCTTTCCACTCTCATTTTCTTCCTCCTGCACCGATTTTATCGGATACGGACGCTTCCTTTCCTTTATTTCTTTATCCACAAGAAGACTCAACAGCCCTACACTTAAACATACACACATACAAAGTCCCAGCCCATAATATACCACATTGCTTTTACACCATTTCTTCACGTTCTACCTCTTGTCCTTTTTCTCTATATGTATGTTTCCTTTTTCTGCTTCATTCTTATTTTATCTGCAAAAAATAAGCAGTTGCATTACTGCAACTGCCTTCATCTTTTGTTATCCCCAAAATGCCGGGTTCTGTATTTTGACTCCTAGCAGTCCGCTAGGTGGGCGACCGCATCTGCTTTTCTGTCTTCCACTGCAAGAATGGAGGCCTGACATATTACAGAGATATAGGAATCCCGTTTAAAGTATTGTAGGTTCAAAATAACAGAAGTTATCGAACATTTCAGGTCTGTAAATACATTATAAATCATCTATTTCTCTTTTTCAAGTAGTAATAATATCCTTTTTAAGAGCATGCAATCTTCTTTTGGCAGACTGTCTTTTCCGTAGTTTGCGCGGTATACAATATCCAACATCTGTTCTCCCATTTCAGTGGAAATCGATGGATAAGCAGTACATATTTTCTCCACAAACTCCTGATTCAATTCCTCATTTCCGGTTATTTTTTTCTTTCGCAAAAGTTTTCGGTAAATCTGATGGAACAGTTCCTGAATCTCTTCGTTAAATCCTGTCACTCTTCTTCTCTTTTTTTTCTTCCTTTTAAGAAGGAAAACCGAACTTATCCCTGCCGCAATCAGCACTCCGCCAACGGCACTTATAACAATCGGAAACATATTTGTCTGTTCCTTTTTCTTTTCTTCTTTCGACTCTTCCTTTTTCTCCTTCTTTTGCTTTTCCAAATTTTCTTCTTTCTGCTGTTCATTCTTCTGAGAAGTCGGTCCGTTCGTTTCCCGATCTATGTTTTCTTCTTCCATCGGTGTTTCATTTTTCGTATATCCGGGCGTTGTTTCTACAGGAAGCCAGCTTCCTTCCGGATAAAACACTTCCGCCCACGCATGAGCATTTCTTCCGGTCGCTACCGCTGTATATCTTCCATCTTTCTGTTTTTTAAACTCGTCCGGTTCAATGGCATATCCCTCAACATATCTCGCCGGAATTCCTTTTAATCGGAACAGTAGCGCTGCCGTTGTCGCATAGTGGGTACAATATCCTTTTCGATTCTCAAAATAGAAATATTCCGCAAAATCTCTGTCGACAGGAGTTTTACCGGGATTCAGCGAATAATCTGTCCTGTTATCTAAAAGTGTTGCTATCTCCCGGGCAACTGTATCTATATCCGTTCCATGTATAAAACTTTCCACCTGCCCCGAAAAGTTATCTATAACTTCCCTTTCAACTGTCGTATATTTTGATTCCAAATTCTCTCCATATACGTCTTTCAGTTTATTCCATTCCTCCAAAGCAGGAAAAGTTTTTAAAAGTTCATATGTATAATAGTTCATCGTCCGTTTGTTGCCGATCATCTTATTATAACTCGAATAAAATGAACTTCCATATGGCTGATAATCATACTTTTTGTTCACATCAATATATTCAATCTCTATTGTATCCATTGCATAATCAAATATTCCCAAGTAAGATATCAGAGAATATGTTCTTCCGGTCTCTACATACCCCTCTATTTCTTCCCATTCGTGCCCCGTATAGTTTTCCCCGATAAATCCCTGTAAATACATTCTTTGTGTCGGTTTCTTTCCTACGGTCACTTTCAAATCCGCTGTATTGTCCTGTTCCAGTTTACCAACTCTTCCCAGTTTTCCGCCATTTATTCCTCCTACACCTCTATCGCCCGGAAATATATCGGACTTCTTTCTGTTTAAAAAACTGAGTATATCTTCTTTATACTTCTTCGTGTGCCCTAACTCTTTCTCAATGGAAGGTTCAAAAAGAAGTCCTCCGACAATGACGGATAAAATTCCCACCGCTATTCCCAGTCGTCTGACTATTATTTTGTCTTTTCCTGTAATTCCTTTCCCGCCGGCAAACCCCGCCGTTATTATCGTAACACCGACACATATAAGCGTCTTTATTCCCGGCTCTTCCCCTGCCATAAACGGTATGCAAAAAGTAATCAAACTGACTGTCATTATTCCAAATGCCTGGTGTTAGAATATAAATAGTACAAGTCAAAATGAGAATTCCTTATAAGAAAAATTATGGTACAATGTAGGTACCGCACTGAAGGAGGATCTCATTATGGCAAAGCACTATGACAAACAATTTAAGCTGGATGCAGTCCAGTATTATCATGATCACAAGACCTTAGGACTGCAGGGCTGTGCTACAAATTTAGGAATCAGTCAGCAGACTTTATCACGCTGGCAGAAAGAACTGCGTGAAACAGGTGATATTGAAAGCCG